>JABIST010000319.1 GCA_018700215.1 Dehalococcoidia bacterium
ATCCCCATTTCGTGGTCAAGCCACCAATCACGGAGTCGGCCACTGTCACCACTACCACTACCGCCCTGTAGGTCAACCAAAAGTGATTGTTGGGTGATAGCCCCTGTAATTGCTCCTAAACTACCGGTGACAGCCACGCATCCTGTAAAGGAGGTAGCCGTCTTACCTGTGTATCGGAATACATCACCGCTTGCATCAATAGCAACACCAGCGTTTACGAATCCTTCTGTGGATGCTACATTGATAGTTGTAGTGTCAAGGCTTGTGAATGTAGTGCTGTTGGTGTACTAACACTTGGTATAGTAACGGGCACCATGATGCGCTGGTCCGGGACCCGGAATGGGCTACGCCTCATGCGGGTGCCGGCCCGCCGCTGGCCCCGGCGCCACCCGCTCCTCCACCGGCGCCAACCGAGCGAACAGCCCCTGCCGTCGCCCCCGCGCCCGCACATCGTTCAACGCCAGATTCGTCACGATCCGCAGCAGCCACGGCCGGAACGGCTCACCGCTGCGGAACCGCCCAAGCTGACGGTATGCCCGAATGAACCCCTCCTGGCACACATCCTCTGCCGTCGCTGCATCGCGCACGATCAGATACGCGACGCGGAACGCCACCGCCTGATAGCGCTCGACAATTACGCCAAACGCATCTGCGTCGCCGCCTCGCACCGCGGCAATCGCCGCGCCGTCGTCGATGGTCAATTCGCGTGTCACGCACTGTTCATACACCGCTGGAGGCGCAGTGGTTCCCTCGAGCGCCGAGAGCGAGCAGCAGTCGACCGTCAGCCAGCAGATCTAGTCGCGGGTGCGCAGGCCATTCACCAACATCGGTACCAGGTCCTCGGCAACCCGCTCCGCGTCCAACTCCCCTGTCATCGTCAGGTGCATCATCCCGACGAAGCTGAGCGCGCCCATCAGCGCGGTCGCCGCCAGATCGACATCCGGGATCGCGAACTCACCGGTCGCGCGACCCTCGATCAGCAGCTCCCGCATCGGAGTCATCAACACCCGATCGGCGTTCGCCATCACGTCGCCCATCATGCCAGCGCGCTTCACGGCGATCGGCAACTCGGTGCAGAGCGGGGGGTGCTGAGACAGCGCGTGGAGGATCGCGGTCATCGCCCTGGCCAGACGGTCACTGACCGTTCCCTCGGTGGCGGCGGCGGTGGCGATCGCGTCTCGCACGAGCGAGAACTTCGCGTTCAGGAAGAACGCAATCAAGTCCTCTTTGCCTGAGAAGTAGTAGTAGAGCGTCGCCCGAGGCACATCCGCCAGCTTCGCCACCTCATCAATCGTGACGTCAAAATCCGTCCCGTCCAACCGGTCGGAAACGGCAAGTAAGCGCTCGGTCAGTTCAGACGGCGGCGTTTTCACATCCGGACCTTACGCCCGCCATGTTTAGACATCAATCTAAAGTCATGTCTCGCAGTGTCGACAGTTATGCAGGCGCTACCGCCACAACAGCCGGAACCCGGAGCTGACGGGCGCGCTGCAGCCGGTACCGGTGCGCATCGATCAGTAGGGCGGATCGCGATGCTCGACGGCAACATGGGGTGGATTAGCGTCCGCCCCGTGTTGCTGTTCGCTTCGTTCGTCTACGCTGATCAGAGTGGCCCTTCATCCGAGGGCACTTGAGGCGATGGAAGGCGAGGTCATGGCGGAGCCCTCTCCACTGCGGATCACCGATGCGATGGCTGAGGCCGGCGAGCTGCGGCAGCCGGTGCTGGTCGCGTCGTTCGTGCGTCGCAACGGGTTCAACTCCACGGCTGTCGCCACGCTCTCGCAGTTCGCGAAGCACCACGGGGCGACGCTGGTTGCGGAGATGGACCCGGACCAGTTCTACGATTTCTCCGTCACTCCTCCGGCCGTCAAACCAGACGGTGACCAACGCGTGATCGACTGGCCGAAGAACGAAATACTACTCGTCCGCGCGCCGGAGAGCCTGCGTGACGTGCTGGTGCTGACCGGTATGGAGCCGAACCTCCGCTGGCCCACGTTCTCCGCGGCGCTGCATGGCTTTGTCCAGCAGCACGCGGTCGAGCGACTGCTCGTCCTCCGCACCTGGCCCGGTGCTGTTCCTCACACGCGCCCAGCGATGCTGCGCCTGACGACCACGAGCGAGCAGCTCGCGTCCGAACTTGGTCTGCCATCGCTGGAGAACAACTACCGAGGACCTGTCGATCTCGGAGGTCTGCTCAGCTCGCTGCACGGCAACGCTGGCGGCATGACTGGTGGCCTCACTGCGGTGGTCCCGAACTACCTGGGCGTGGTGCCCAACCCGTTCGCGATGCTCGCGCTGACTGAGGTGCTGGACCGCCTGGCAGGCAGCGAGACGCCGCTGGACGATGTGCAGGAGACCGCGGACGAACTGCGTGGACGCGCCGACGAGGAGATGGCGAACTCCGAGGAGTTCCGTGACGCCGTCCAGGAGATGGAGCGGACCTACGAGAACATGGCGAGCGATTTCACCGGCGCCGGTGCCCCGGCCGCCACCGAGGAGAGCGACGAACTGCCTTCGTCAGACGATATCCTCCGGGACGTGGAGCGCTTCCTTCGCCAGGAAGACTAGCCGTTCGCCCCGTTGGTCTGTGCTGCGACTTCGGGGTCAGACTTCTGCAACCGCGCCAACTCGTCGATCGGGATATGACAGTTGATGAGGTGGCCCGGCCGCGCCGAGTCAGTCTGCTGTGGCGGTGGTTGCTGGTCGCAGATATCGCCAATCTTCCGAGGACAGCGCCCCACGAAGAAGCAGCCGGTGAACTCATCGCGTAGTGTCGGCACCGCACCTTCCAGGCGGATGCGAGTGCGTTCCGCGTCCGGGTCTGGGGTTGGCGCCGCCGAGAGTAGCGCCTCGGTGTAGGGATGGGATGGGCTGGTCAGCACGTCCTCGGTCTCGCCCATTTCCGCGATGTGCCCGGCGTACAGCACGAGGATCTCATCAGAGACATAACGTACGACACCGAGGTCGTGGGTGATGAAGATGTATGAGACGTCATCCTCGCGTTGCCGGTCCGCGAGCAGATTCAGTACTTGCGCCTGGACGGAGACATCCAGCGCCGAGACCGCCTCGTCCGCCACGATCATCGCGGGGTCCGCGGCGAAGGCCGCCGCCAGCGCGATGCGCTGCTGTTGGCCGCCGCTGAATTCGGTCGGGAATCGGTCCAGATGTTCTGGCTCCAACCCCACCGCGATCATCAGTTCGCCTGCCTGAGTTTCCGCCTCGTCCTGCGATAGTCCCGAGAAGCGGCGCAGCGATCGGATGATGCCGTGCCGGATCGGGCGTCGCGGGTTGAGTGATGCTGTCGGGTTCTGGAATACCATCCGCAGTGCGGCGCGTGCGTCGTCGTCGCGGTCTTCGACGAGCGCTGCGAGCTCATGTTCCTCAAGGTCGATTCCACCACCGGTCTTCGGCGTTAGCCCGACGATTGCACGAGCGATCGTTGACTTGCCGGAGCCGGACTCCCCCACGATCCCGAGCGTTCGCGTCGGCTTTACCTCGAAATCGACATTGACCACTGCGCGAACTGGCGGGTCGGCGGGCGGGCCGAACAGCAGGTACTTCTTACGACCGCTGCTATAGAACACTTCCAGGTTCTCCACCTTGAGCACTGGTGCAGCGTTTGGGTCGCTGACGCGTGCGGCGCGAAGTTCCGCGTCGCCCCAGATCTCAGAGCTCACCTGTTCCGGGAAGAAACAGCGTGACTGGTGCGCATCGCCCACCGATCGCATCGCTGGTGCTTCGGAGCTGCATTGCTCTGTGGCCAGCGGACAGCGCGAGGCGAACAGGCACTCCGAGTCCGCCACTTCATCGGCGCTCAGCACGCTGCCGGGGATGCTGCGCAATCGAGGTGTCGCCTCGCCCTCGGCTCCTCGTCGCGGCACGCACTCGAGTAGCCCGGCGGTGTAGGGGTGGCGAGATTGCTTGAAGACCTCGCGTACCGGTGCTTGCTCCACGGTCTCGCCGGAGTACATCACCACCACGCGGTCCGCCACGCGAGCGATCACGCCCAGGTTGTGGCTGACGAAGATGATCCCGGCGTTCACCCGGTCCTTCAGCTCGGCGACCAGGTCGAGAATCGTCG
>JABIST010000255.1 GCA_018700215.1 Dehalococcoidia bacterium
CCCGCCCTCGTAACATCAGCAATCAGTGAAATCTCCGTGGCCAGTCGCTGCTGCTTTGGCGGCCGCACCCTGACCACCGGCTGCGAAGCGCCTACGGGCCCCGAAAGCGGTTAGCCCGTCACCCGTTCAATGAAGCGGAACTCTCGCAGGCTCTTCCGGCAATCCGCCGATCGCCCGTCGGGAATCAGAAAGACGAAGCATGGACATCCAGTTCTTCGCCACACGGTTTGCCGCCAACGCCGAGGCGATCGAGCGTTTCTTGCGCGACATCGATGACGACTGCGCGAAGTGGAAGCCGGCGGAAGACGAGTGGTCGATCCTCGAAGTGATCGGCCACATCTGCGACGAGGAAATGCTCGATTTCCGTACCCGAATCGACTACACGCTCAACCGGCCCGGTGAAGCGTGGCCGCCGTTTGATCCCCTCGCATTGGTCGAGGCTCACGGCTACGCCGGCAAGGACATCCACCAGCAACTCACGCTCTTCCTGTCCGAGCGCAAGAAGTCGATCGAGTGGTTGAACTCACTCGAGTCGCCCAACCTGGACCTCTCCTACCAGCATCCGCGGTTGGGCGCCCTCACCGCCGGAAGCCTGCTGGCGTCGTGGTTGGCACACGACTATCTGCATCTGCCTCAGATATCGAATCTGTATGTCGGCTACCTCTCACAACTGGTCGCGCCGCATTCGCTCACCTATGCAGACCCGGCTCTCTAAGTACGGGCACCGAACTCAGTCCTTCCAGCCGTAGACCGTCTGCAGCGTCCCGCCCATCAACGCCGCCCGGTCGCCGTCGGACAGGCGATCGGTCACTCGGAACGCCTCAACCGCCTCCCGGAACGTGAGCAGCGCCACCGCACGGGTCCAATCGGTGCCCCACATACAGCGCTCCAGACCGAATGCCTCAATGATCTTCGTCACCGGCTCCCAGATGTCGTTGTAGGGAAAGGACTCGTGGGACAGCGTGCACGCGCCGCTGATCTTGATGTTGACGTTCGGTAGCTCCGCCAGCGCCAGCACCTCGGGCAGTTCGCCGAACGCGTCTGGCGGCGCGGGTGGTTCGAACGGCTGTTGCAGCCCCAGATGATCGATTACCAGCGCCGTATTCGGATTGCGCACCGCCAGTTCCCGGGTCTGCTCCAACCGCCCCCAGGACAACAGATTGACTGGCAGCGAATGCTCGGCGGCAGTCGCCAGCACATGGTTGAGGCCACCATCCATCGGATCCTCCGAGGCGTAACGGTTCAGCATCACCCGGATCGCCACCGCCCCCTCCGTCCCCGCCCAGTCGGCAATCGTGTCCGCCACCGCGGGGTCTGATGGATCGACCGGCTTGATCAGCCGGAACCGCGTCGGGTGCTTCGCAAAGACCTCCAGCGCGTAGCTCGCGTCGTACTCGTACATCGTGAACGGCGAGACCAGCAATGAGCCGTCCACTCCCACATCGTCCATCGCCGCCACCATCTGGTCCCCGGTCGCCTCCGAAGGACCGGCGAGCGCCGCCGTCCAGGGGCGCCCGGGATAGTCGCGCTCGTACGCATGGACCTGTGCGTCAATCGTCACCATCGCTGGCACCCTCCCTAGATTCCTGGATGCGCCTGGAAGCTACGCCGTGCCCCCGGGCGGTTCAAGAAGCACGTCACGAGAGCCATCGTGCTTGAGCGGTTCGCTCACAGCATCGCCGCGCGCGGATGAATCGGACCGCGCCCTCGAACATTCCCGGATATGCTGCCCCTCCCCCGCAGCCACCCGCCTCCTGAGAGGAAGCCCCATGTCCCGTATCGTCTTCGTCACCGACTTCCCCGACGCCGCCGATGCCGCTCGCGACATGGTCCCGCCGGAGTTCGACTTCGTCATCGCCGCAGCCCAGGGCCCCGAATACATCGAGGCCATACGTACTGCCGAATACCTCGTCGGCTTCGTCGACATGCTTGTCGACGCCGATCTCTTCGCCGCCGCCCCCAACCTCAAGCTCGTCCAGCTCCTCAGCGCCGGCTACGACAAGGCCGACATCGAGGCCGCCCGCAGCGCTGGCGTCCCCGTCGCCAACAACGGCGGAGCCAACTCCGTCGCCGTCTCGGAGCACGCACTGCTCCTCATGCTCGCCGTCTCTCGCCAGCTCACCGCGCTCCACACCAGCGTCACCACCGGTCACTGGCGCGGCGAGACCACCCCCGCATCCACGAACTCCGAGGCAAGACCCTCGGCATCGTCGGCCTCGGCACCATCGGCAAGAAAACCGCCCGCCTCGCTGCCGCCTTCGGTATGCCCGTCACCTACTACGACATCGCCCGCCTCCCCGAGGATCAGGAAGACGCTCTCAACGTCCGCTTCCGCCTCCTCCGCGAACTGCTCCGCACCTCCGATATCGTCACCCTCCACACCCCGCTCAACCCATCAACCCACCACCTCATCGGTGCCGATGAACTCTCGCTGATGAAGCCCGACGCCATCCTCATCAACACCGCCCGAGGACCAATCGTCGACGAAGCAGCTCTCTGCGATGCCCTCACCAGCGGCACCATCGCCGGCGCCGGCCTCGACGTCTTCGACCAGGAGCCACCCCCCGCCGATAACCCGCTCTTCGCCCTGGGCAACGTCGTCCTCACTCCCCACCTCGCCGGGCCCACCTTCGAAAGCAACACCGCGCGCGTCCGCAACGCCTTCGACAACGTTCAGCGCGTCGCCCGAGGAGATCTCCCCCTCTGGGTCATCCCCGAACTCGCTGAATAGAGCCTCGCATCCATCACTCGCTGTTCAGCGCAGATCGCCGCTCACCGATACAGCGCCTCTGCAATTGCATTTGTGTTATGCTATGGTCTGGTTAACCCGAACCTGACGGTGGCGCAGTTCGTCGCCTCGGTTCCCAGTCGACAGCGCAGTTCGCGACCATTCCGCATCGAACGCGCTGTGCGCCCCTCGGTAGCGCGGCACACGTCCGCGGCCGTCGAGCCACCTACGCGTTCAGGATGGTTTGCGCCGAACGCGCAGGATATATCGACGCACGAGGAGTTAGCTTTTTGCCACGTACGATCCGCGATCTCATGCCCAACGACCTGGAATTCCAGATGTTCGTCCTCGACGAACTCGCCGATGACCTGATCGAGCGCGAAAACGCCGATGTCATCAAACTCACCATCGGCGTCTCCGAACTCCCCATGCCAGAGCCCGTGCTCGATGCCATGGTCGAAAAGCTCAACGACCCCGACTTCGTCCGCCGCGTCTACCCCGAGGGGCTCCCCGAGCTTCGCGAGGCCATCGCCAGCTTCTACAACCGCAGCCACAAGACCGATGTCACCGTAGACAACGTCATCGTCAACACCGGCAGCTCGCCCATCTTCCGCAACATCTTCCAGCTACTCTCCGGCCCGGATCTCGAAATCATGATCCCGCGCCCCTACTACGCGTTGTACCTCTACTGCGCCACGCTCGCCGGTGCCACCGTCAAGTTCTATGACATCGATGTCGACACCAAGCGCGTCGACATGGACTCGTTCCGCCGCAACTTCTCCCCGGAGAAGACCTCGCTCGTCGTCATCAACTCCCCCGGCAACCCCATCGGCAACATCGTCACTCCCGAGGAAATGCGCGAGATGTACGAAATCATCGATGGCAACGCCTACGTCCTCAACGACGAGATCTACAACAACACCATGTTCTACGACGAGTTCCACTCGCCGCTCGCGCTCTTCCCGGAGTACGAGGACATGACGATCGTCACCAACAGCTTCTCCAAGGGCTACCGCATGTACACGAAGCGCATCGGCTTCGCGATCCTCCCCGAAGAGCTGCAGAAGAACCTCCGCGTCATCCAGCAGCACACCCTGCTCTGCACTGACCCCGTCTACCAGCACGGCATGATCACCGCGCTCCAGGACGAAGCCAGCCCCGCCGAGCTGAACGCCACCTATCGAGCCCGCGCCGAGTACACCACCGAGCGCCTGCTCGGGACCGGTTGCATCC
>JABIST010000419.1 GCA_018700215.1 Dehalococcoidia bacterium
CCGGCGACCGGGGAGTTCTCGCTATCGAACGTCGAGACGCAACAGGGAGACCAGCCTC
This sequence comes from Dehalococcoidia bacterium, assembly GCA_018700215.1. Lineage (GTDB taxonomy): Bacteria > Chloroflexota > Dehalococcoidia > UBA2979 > UBA2979 > JABIST01. The sequence goes on from JABIST010000419.1 coordinate 59, forward strand.
AGACTGGTGGGGTCTTCATCGGCGGGCCAGTGGGCGGCGGAGGGCGGCCATGATCCGCCTTGAAGGGGGGACGAAGACCTACGGGACTGAGCTGAGCGAGGTGCGGGCGCTGGCCGGGGTGGACCTGGAGATTGGCACGGGAGAGTACGTGGCGATCATGGGTCCGTCCGGGTCCGGGAAGAGCACGATGATGAACATCATCGGATGTTTGGACCGGCCCTCGGACGGGAACTACTACTTCGACGAGCTGGAGGTGGGGCGGCTGCCGGACGCGGCACGGGCGCGGCTGCGGGGGCGGGTGCTGGGGTTCGTGTTCCAGTCCTACAACCTGTTGCCTCGGCTGACGGCGTTGGAGCAGGTGGAGCTGCCGCTGGTGTACCAGCAGGCGCCGAATCGACGACGACGCGCGGCGGAGGCGTTGATGCGGGTGGGGCTGGGGCCTCGAATCCATCATCGGCCAAGTGAGATGTCTGGCGGTGAGCAGCAGCGGGTGGCGATCGCTCGGAGCCTGGTGGTGAATCCTCGGGTGGTGCTGGCGGATGAGCCGACGGGAGCGCTGGACACGAAGACCGGCGACGAGGTGATGGCGTTGCTGACCGAGCTGGTGGAGGAGAACGGGATCACGGTGATCCTGGTGACGCACGAGCAGGAGGTGGCGGAGCACGCGCAGCGGGTGATCCGGATGCGCGACGGCGACATTGTGGAGGACCGCACTCGAGAGTCGCGCGGCGGGATCAGTGAGGTGCCGGCATGAGCACGTGGGACGCGATCCGCGTAGCGATGCGGGCGATTGGCGCGAACCGGTTGCGGAGCGGGCTGACGGCGCTGGGACTGATCATCGGTGTGTCTTCGGTGATCGTGCTGATTGCGGTGGGGCAAGGGGCGCAGAAGGGTGTGACCGATCAGATCGAAGGGTTGGGGACGAATCTGGTGTTCGTCGAGCCGGGGACTTCGCACGACTCGTCGACGGGGACGACAGGCGCACCGGGGAGTGCGGGGACGTTGGTGCTGAGCGACGCGGAGGCGCTTGCGGACGCGAACATTCCGGGAGTGGTGGACATCGCGGGGGAGCTGACGATTTCTGCCCAGGCGATCGCCGGGTCAGCAAACCAAACGGTGGATGTGGTGGGGACGACGGCGGAGTGGGCATTTGTCCGAGATGCGGTGATGGCGAGCGGGACGTTCATTACGCCACCGGACGTGGACGAGGGGGAGATGTCGATCGTCCTCGGGGCGACGATCGCGGAATCGTTGTTCGCGGACATCGATCCTGTCGGCGAGCGGGTGCGCATTTCGCTGGCCGGGGGGCGGGTGACGTTTGAGTTCACGGTGATCGGCGTACTGGCGGAGCGCGGGGGGAGCGAAGGTGCGGAGCTGGACGCGCAGGTCTACATCCCGGTGACGGCTCTGCAATCGCGGTTGCGGTTCCTCGGGAGCCCCAACGGAGACGTCGTCATCAACGAGATTGTGATTCAGACGGAGCCGGGTGCGGACCAGGAGCAGACGAAGCAGTTGGTGAGTGATGTGCTGACGTTCAAGCACGGTGTGACGGAGCCAGACTTCACGGTGCAGAGCCAGGACGACCTGATCGGCGCGGCGACCGAGGTCAGCAACACGTTGTCGCTGTTACTCGGAAGTATCGCGGGCATTTCGTTGCTGGTCGGGGGGATCGGCGTGATGAACATCATGCTGGTGTCGGTGACGGAGCGAACACGGGAGATTGGGATTCGTCGCGCGGTGGGGGCGCAGGCGAACGACATTGTGAAGCAGTTTGTGACGGAGGCGTTGTTGCTGAGCGTGGCGGGCGGGCTGGCGGGAATCGCGATTGGCGTGGGGGTCGCGGTCTTCCTGGGCGGGCGTGAGGTTGGTGGTCAGGAGATGACGACGGTGATCCAGGCGTGGAGCATTGCGCTGGCGTTCGCGGTGGCGGCCGGGGTGGGGTTGGTGAGTGGCATCTATCCGGCGTACCGAGCGACGGCTGTCGACCCGATTGCGGCGCTACGGAACGAATAGGGGCAGTTGTTCGTTCCGATCAGAAGGAGGGCTGCCTCGAACCGCCCCGTCCGGGGTGGTCCTCCGCTTCAATCTCCTTCGAGTGGTGATCGATCCGAGCGGGCTTATGCAGCCTTCGGGGTGGACGTGACCGAGCTGAGCATCCAGTTGGCCTGCTTGATGAGACCTTCCGCGCCGCCGAAGCCGGCGAGCAGACGCTCGTCTTCATCGGTCACGGGTCCGTGGAGGTCCATCATCTCGGCTGACTGCACGCCATCGCCGATTCCGAGAGCGGAGGAGAGTCGTCGTCCGTTCCAGGTGACCCAGGCGAGAGGGCCGATGGAGCCATCGGAGAATCCACCGACGGCCTCGACGATTTCATCCGGGACGTCCCAAGCTCGGGCAACCTCGACGCCCCACGACTGTGAGTCGTAGCCGAAGACGTTGACCTCTGCATCGAGCACCTGGACGCCGGTCTGTGCGGACTCGACGACGCGCTGGTAGCGCTGGGGGTCGCTCTGGGCCATGGCCATGCGGCCGATCAGGTGGAGCAGGCCAGCGGTGAACGCGGTGGAGCGCTGTTGTGCGCCCCAGGCGGACGCGTCGGCGACCAATGCGGTGGTGAAGAGGTGACGCCACAGCTCCTTGGTGTCGATCCCGGCGTGGTCGAGACGATTGAACGACTCGTTGACGACGGCGGCTGTGACGATCTTGCGTGTGATATCGATGCCGACACGGACGATCGCCTCACCGGGGGTGCCGATGGGGGTGACCGGTGCGGACGCGGCCGAGTTGGCGGCGCGCAGCACGGATACGGTCAGTGCGGGGTCGGTCTCGACCACGTGACCGAGTTCTGGGATCGACGTCTGGGTGTCGCCAAGCAAGCCGAGTGCCTGCGCATGGACGGCCGGTAGTGTCGGAATGGGATGGACTTGTGCCATCTATGCGCCCTCCGGGCTTCCACGGGGTTCGAGTGAACCCATATCGATTGGTGCCACCCCATGCTGCCCCGAGGCAGCGTGATGGTTGGCGTCACCGTGGAATCATCGGCGTGAAACGAGCACTCCCACAGTCCTGTGCGGGACGATTTTCAGAAGAGATCAGGCCGAACGAGCGGTTGAGTCACGCGGTGCCGGGAATTCTCTCGCAATCAGGGGTTCCCGACCTACTGAAATCCGCAAAATGTCGATGATTGAAGCACGATGGCTATGGAACAGCGCACGGATGCGCCAGCCCCAGACGAGCACAACGATGCGCTCGAAGAAGTCCTATTAGAGGTCGCGGAGCTGCGCGCGCTTCCAGCGGTGGCGGCGCGGGTGATTGAGATCGCGGGTGGCGAGAAGTTCTCCGCGCACGAGCTGGCACAGGCCGTTGCCTCCGACCAAGCGTTGACCGCGAAGATGCTGCGCCTGGCGAACTCCGCCTACTACGGGTACCCGCGCAAGATTACGACGGTGCGCGATGCGGTGGTGCTGCTGGGGTTCCGCGCGGTGCGATCGGCAGCGCTGGCCTCGTGCGTGATCGACACGCTGCCGGGGCAGAGCAGCAATATCGAGGGCGCTCGGTTCTGGCAGTTCTCGGTCACGGTGGGGATGCTGGCTGAGGTGATGTCCACGGCTCACCACCGACACATGGACGAGGCGTTCACTGCCGGGGTGCTCCACAACATTGGACGTCTTGCCCTGGACCAGCACCGACCGCGGGAGCTGATGGCGGTGACGACGCTGGCTGTACAGAAGAAGATTTCAATGCCGGAGGCTGAGAAAGCCGTACTAGGCTTCACAGATGCGGAGCTTGGTGGGGCGCTGGCCGCGCACTGGAACTTCCCCGAAGAGCTGGTGCATGCGGTGGCACAACACCACCTGCAGCCGGACATGATTGAGGATGGAGACTCGTTGGCCGCCTTTGTGGCGCGAGCACGGATCTTCGCGCGCGCCTCCGGTCTGTCCGATGGACTGGAACGGCGGCAGCGAGCTGAGCCCGACCCGGAGTGGCGTGTTCCGCCACTTTCGAAGGCGTTGCACCAGGTGGGCGGTATGCCGGGCGTGCAGCAGCGGGTTGAGGCGTTCGTCGCGAGCGCGCTGGGAGCTGGCGCGGCTTAACCGGTCACCGGGTAGGGCGCTTCAAAGTCCTCGTCACTGACGTCATCGCTGAATTCAGTGGCCTCGAGCCGCGCGCTTTGGCCGCCGGCACTCCACTCGGCACGGAGCATGAAGCCCTGCTGGCTGATGCAGGCCTGGCTGGCGCCGTCCGCGCCGTCGTAGGTGTCCCGGGGCCACCAAACATGTTTTCTCTCGGTCAGCTGATGTGTGAAGCGCCGGTTCCTTGAACCAACACCCCCCGGTGCTACGATGCCCCGGGCCGCGTCTGCGGCCCGTTTCGCCTTCACGGCGACACCAACCAACGTACGAGGATGGAGCAGACCTCGATGAAACTGCATGAGTTTCAGGCCAAGGAAGTACTGGCCAAATATGGCGTCCCGGTCCCACGCGGACGAGTGGCGCGCACACCGGCCGAAGCCGCAGCGATCGCCACTGAGCTGGGCGGCAAGGTGGTGGTGAAGGCGCAGGCGCACACCGGCGGCCGTGGCAAGGGCGGCGGGGTGAAGCTGGCGAACACCGCTGACGAAGCACGCCACGCGGCGGGCGAGATCCTGGGTATGCAACTGGTCACGCACCAGACTGGTGCCGCAGGGCTGCCAGTGCACTCGGTGCTGGTTGAGGAACAGCTCGACATTGTGCGGGAGCTGTACCTGAGCGTGGCGATCGACAACTCGGCGGGGAAGCCGATCATGATCGCCTCGGCGGCGGGTGGTATGGACATCGAGGAGGTCGCGGACAAGACACCGGAAGCGATCTTCCGGCAGTTGGTTTACCCACACTGCGGCTTTCAGCCGTTCCAGGGGCGAGCGCTGGCGTTCGCGACTGGCCTGGACGGGGACTTGTTACGACCAGCGGCAGAGCTGATGGGGAATCTGGCGCGTGC
>JABIST010000420.1 GCA_018700215.1 Dehalococcoidia bacterium
CACCCTCGTCGTCTCTCAGGGCCCCACCGCCGAATGACCGCGACGTACCTTCGTTTGACCGCGCCGCCTCTGCCTCCCACGCTGGTTCAGTGAAGTACCACCTCGTCACCCTCGGTTGCGCCAAGAACACCGTCGACTCGATGCGCCTCGAGCAGGCGCTGCGCGCCGGACGCCACCTCGCGTCGCCCGAGCCGGAGGATGCTGACCTGCTGATCGTCAACACCTGCGGCTTCATCGACGCCGCTAAGGACGAGTCCGTCGAGGTGATTCGCGAGCTTGATGCCGGTCGACGTTCGGACCAGCGCCTCTACGTCGTCGGCTGCATGACCCAGATCGCCGAGGACGAGGTACGCGCCGCCGTCCCGGGAATCGATGCGGCCTTCGGTGCCGAGCAGTGGGACGAGGTCGCGGCGGACATCGGCGCCGCGAGCGCCACCTACGACATTCCTCAGCCGGGACTCGCCAACATTGGCGCACCAAGCGCCTACCTGAAGATCTCCGACGGCTGTGACCGGCCCTGCACCTTCTGCATCATTCCGACCATCAAAGGTGGCATGCACTCTGACCCCGCGCGCCGTTTACTAGCCGAGGCGCGCCTCCACGCCGCGGCTGGCGCGAAGGAGCTAGTCCTCGTCGCGCAGGACTCCACCGCCTACGGCGAAGACCGCGGCGACCGCGACGGGCTGGCAACATTGCTTGAGCAGCTCTCCGAGGCGGTACCGAACGTTCCCTGGATTCGCCTGATGTACGCCTACCCAGGACGCGTCACCCGCCACCTGGCCGAGACGATGGCACGACTGCCGAATGTGGTGCCCTACGTGGACATGCCGCTGCAGCACGGCTCCAACGCAGTCCTTCAACGCATGAAGCGCCCGTCGATCAACAAAGCGCGCGAGAGTATTGCCCACATCCGCGACGCGATGCCGGACGCTGTGCTTCGCAGCACCTTCATCGTTGGATTTCCAGGGGAGACTGACGAGGAATTCGCGGAGCTGCTCGATTTCATCGAAGAGCAGCGATTCGAGCACGTTGGCGCCTTTACTTACTCCGCGCAGGCGGGGACACCGGCCGGGGTGATGGAGTCGCAGGTTCCGGAGGCGGTCAAAGTGGAGCGCTACGGGCAGGTGATGGAGCTTGCTCAGGCGATTTCGCACGAGGCGAATCAGTCAGTGATCGGTCAAGAACTGCAGGTGCTGGTCGAATCGACCACGCCAGTTGAGTCAGCTGGCGGTGACCTTGTTGTCGTTGGGCGCACTTATCGCGACGCGCCGGAGGTGGACGGCCTCGCTTTCGTGAAGGGGGAATTCCCCTCTGGATCGCTCGTTATGGCACGCGTCGACGGCGCATTGCCGTACGACTTGCTTTGCACACCGGTCGATCTCGCCTGAGTCAGGGCCGTTTCCGGATCCCAATTCTCTGCCCAGATGTTCGATTTGAGCCTGATATCATTGGGGTTACGCTGCTGTGGGTATTCCCTGATGGGGTCTCCCCGTGGATGGGTCGATAATTTACATGATTTTCACGTGATTGTGTGCACTTTCACTTGCGAAATGTGTCACAAGGGCCGATACTAGTTTCAGGTGGTCAAGCGAGGAACGCGGGCCAACCTGGAAGGAACCAACATCATGCGAATCGAACGCTACTACAACGCTCTCCTCGGCAGCAGCCGAAACAGCGTCGTCGCCCCGACGATCAACGAGGCGCGCAAGGACCTGAACCGCGCCATTGAGGCGCAGTACAACATCTTCCTCGGCTAATACCGACGGGATGACTGGCTTGTTGACTCGACGCTGCTGACCCAGCGGCGCGGTTACTACGAGCTAACACAGACGGACGGTCGCGAGGCCGTCCGTCTGTTTGTGTCCGGCGGGTGCTGTGCCCCAGGGCGCGACACGGGGCGAGACGACGTTAGTCCCGCAATACGTGTTCCTCGGTCGCCGTATTGATGATCTCCGCTCGGCCGATCAACTCTTGCTCCGCGAATCGCAACGCCCGGTCAGCCAGTTCGCGCGCCATCGAGGGTGTTACTGACACGACGGCGAACCCGATCTGGGCGCGGCGGGTGTCGTCCTGCAGCCCCACCTCCGCTGCCGAGAGGTCCAGCCGCTTGCGGAGCCGTTCGACGAGCGAGCGTACGACGGCACGCTTGTCCTTCAGCGACTGTGCCGAGGGGATGTGCAACGTGAGCAGCACGCTCACTGTGGTCACGAGATCACGAGCCCGTCAGTCGCCCGCGCCGTCGGGCCCATCGTTCGTGCCGAAGGCGGCTCCCGCTGCCCGACTCAAGTCGTCGAGGTCTGAGCTGATCTCGACGTCATCGTCATCGACATCAAACACCGTCTCGTCGAGCTCATCCTGATCAACTGCGTCGTCGGCCGAGTCAGGGCTGTCGATGTCTGCGATTGGCGGCTCAATGGTGGTCTGTTCCGGATCTTCGTTCGTTGTCAGTTCGGTGCTGATCGCCTGGTCGAGCGCGAGTTGGGCTCCAGCGTCCTCAGGCGGTAGTTCCAGGTCGTCCGGCAGTGCGGGCAGATCTTGAGCGTGCTCAAGGCCAAAGTGCTCCAGGAACCGTTGCGTTGTGCTGAACAGTACTGGTCGGCCCGGGCCCGGTGCGCATCCGACTGCTTCGATCAGGTTGCGTGCACGGAGCGTTGCGAGCGCGCCGCCGCTATCCACTCCACGGATCTGGTCGACCACATGCCGGGTGACCGGCTGTCGGTAGGCGATGATGGCCAGGGTTTCGAGCGCGGCGTTGGACAGCCGGCGACTCGCTTCCAGGCCGAGGAATCGTTCGACGACGGTTGCGGTCTCTGGCGCTGTGACGAGCTGTGCTCCGTCTGGACCTACCTGTAGCCGCATGCCGCGTTCGTTGTCACGGAGCGATTCGGCGAGCTGGTCCAGGGCGCGGCGCGCGCGCAGCGGCGTCACCTCCAGTGCTCGAGCGATCGCGTTTACATCGATCGGTTGGTCAGCGACGAACAATAGGGCTTCAACCAGAGTTGGCAGCATCTCGATCGGCATACCGGTATCTAGGTCGTCGGAGAGTTCATCGTCGGCCTGATCAAGGATGTCCGCATCCAGATCGGCGACCGGTTCGTCGGGAACGTTCGCTTCGTCGCTGACAGCGGGTTCGTCGTCTGGTTCGTGAGTGAGCGCTGCTGCTGCCACGTCGTCCGATTCGTTTTCGGGCGCGGGCTCGTTGGTTGAGGCTTCGGCCGTGGCGACGGCTGAAGCTGAGAATGTTTCGGAGTTATCCGCCTGCTGCGTGTGCTCTTCCGTCATGGACCCGTCCTACTCGAAGGTCGAGCTCGTCAAAGCTCAGTTCAACTGACGGAATGGATGATAAGCGCACAAGCAGATGAGCGTGAAGGAACCATTCTGTCTGTTCGCAGACCACCTCTACCGTTCGATTCAGATCCGCGTGCGATGCGACGTGGAGACGGGTGGCTACCCGCACGCCATTTCGGTGCAGGTTGTCCACTCGCACATCCGCTTCGCGGACGGCGTCAGCCTGAAGGATCAGTGATTGGAGTTGGGTAGCAACTTCGTTGACCGTGATTCGTCCGCCTGAGGGCAGCTTGATTGGCCGGCCGAGCGCGGTTGCTCGACCCCAGGCGATCGCCAGCGCGAGCCCGGCGGCAGCAAGGAAGAACGTGGTTGCGATCGCTTGCCCGCTCGCGTTGAGGTGAGCTTCAAGCCAGGCGATTGCTTCGGCGGCGGTCTGCAGCGCCTGGAGCGGCGCAACCCACGTTCCGCCGATCAGGGCCGCCATCAACGCCACGAATACGAGCGCGCCCCGGAAGTTGCGTGGCTCCACGCGACGAGCGAGTTTGGCGGCGGGGATTGGCGCGAGTGCGCGCAATTCCGATACGCGGTCGGCACGTTCTATTTCATCGCGCGGAGCGGTACGAAGTGACGCCATCTGACTCCATGACCCTCCACGCCGATCATCGACTATGGAAGGGCCGCCTGGCACCCCGCCACGGGTGCGCGTCAGCCTGACGCGTGCCAACTACGATGGAGGAGCGAGAGTCGCCTGTCCATCCGGGCCCGCCCGCATTCATCGAGAGCCAGCATTGGAACGCTGAAGCCATGCGCCTTTTCACTGCGATCGACATTCCCGCTGCCTGGCTCAGAGCAGCTGATGCTGCGGCGGCTGAACTGACGCGTCGTGCGGAGCCCGGCCTGCGGATGAGCGCGCCCGGCAACACGCATCTGACCGTTCGATTTCTCGGCGAAGTGGAGGACGATGATGTGCCGGCGCTGGTGGCTGCGCTGGCGCAGCTCCGTGCGACTCCCTGCGAGCTGCGCCTCAGTGCTGCCGGTACCTTCGGCTCGGCGGCTCGGACGCGGGTTGTCTGGCTAGGCGTCGACGGCGATCAGAGCTGTCTCGATCGCCTGGTCGGCGCGCTGGACACCGTACTGGCAGAAGCTGGGTTGGAGCCTGATCAATCGGCCTGGCGGCCGCACCTGACGCTGGCGCGGGTGCGGGACCGCACGGGGGCCGAGGAGCGTCGCGCGCTAGCCGAATTGGTGGGCACGCTGCCAGCGCCCGCGGGCGAACCGTTCGTCGCCGACTGTCTCGCTCTTTATCGATCGCACCGTGGGAGCGGGCCCGCACATTACGAGTTGCTTACATCGGTTCGCTTCGGTTGACGAGTCTGATCCAATAGATCTACTGTCCTTGTATGAGCTGCATTTCACTCAGTGACTGATGAACGGCGTCGTGGGTTTCCCACGGCGCCGTTTCGTTTTCTGAGCCAGTTGATGCAGCCGGAGACTCCTAGGAGGCACGATGAACTCAGGCATGATCGGCAAGATCGATAAGGCTCACCGCTACGCCGCGGAACGCGATCGCTTCCAATTCAAAGACCTCGAAGTCACCATCCATGGAAACAACGACGATCACGCCGTGACCCTGCACGAGGGTGCGTGGCGCTGTGAGTGCGACTTCTTTGCTCGCGAGTCCACATGCGCACACACGATGGCGCTTGAAGTGCTGTTAGCGGGAATGGTCCCGGTCGCCGAGGCCGCCCGCTAGACCCAGAATGTGAGCGCGGTGCTGGTCAGGCCTCGTAGCGTCTGAGCACCAGTACCGCGTTCTGACCACCGAACCCGAACGAATTTTTTACCACCGTCCGCACGTCCACCGATCGAGCTTTCAGCGGCACATAGTCCAGATCGCACCCCTCGTCTGGATGCTCCAGGTTGAGCGTTGGGGCGATCTGCCCGGTCAAAATCGTCTGGACCGCTGCCACAAACTCCGCTCCGCCTGAGCCGCCCAGCATGTGCCCGGTCTGCGACTTCATGGAGCTGGCTGGCGTCAGGTAGGCATGCTCGCCGAACACGGTCTTAATCGCCTGAGTCTCGGCGATATCGCCGACGTCGGTCGCGGTCGCGTGCGCGGAGATGTAGTCGACCTCGGCTGGTTGTACGTCAGCGTCGTCCAGCGCGAAGCGCATGGCACGAGCGGCTCCCGCACCGTTGTCGGCTGGCGCCACCAGGTAAGAAGCATCAGCACTGACGCCGTAGCCAAGCACTTCGGCCAGTGGTGTGGCGCCGCGTGCCAGCGCGTGATCTAGCGCTTCCAGAACCACCATGCCGGCGCCCTCGGCAGGCACAAAGCCGTCGCGGTCTCGGTCAAACGGCCGGGAAGCGGCCGTTGGATCGTCGTTGTGGGACGAGGCGAGCGCGCGCATGGTGGAGAACCCGGCGAGACCCAGTTCGCTGATTCCGGCCTCGGTGCCGCCGGCAAACATCACGTCTGCCTTGCCTCGACGGATCACCTCGGTCGCGTCCCCGATCGCCTGGGTGCCAGCCGCGCATGCGGTCACCACGGTGCTGCTATATCCCAGCAACCCGAGCTGGATGGAGACATTGCCCGCCGCCATGTTCGGCAGCCATTTCGCGACATACAACGGGTCGATCTTCATCCCGCCGCGTTCCTGCATGGTGTGATTCGCTTGTTCCACGTTGGGATAACCGCCGCCGCCATTGCCGCAGATGATCCCGGCGCGCTCTCGATCGATCGCGTCCAGGTCGAGCCCAGCGGCGCGTGCTGCTTGCCACGCGGTGGCGACCGCAAATTGGGAAAATCGCGCCATCCGTCGTGCGGTCTTGCGGTCCATGTATTCGGTGGGGTCGAAGTCCAGCACCTCTCCGGCCACCTGGCACGGGTAGGCGCTGGCATCCAGCTCCTGGAATGGGCGGACTCCGGATTCCCCGGCGATCGCCGCAGCCCAGAATGCAGCTGCGCTGTTCCCCAGAGGGGTCAGCGCACCCATGCCGGTGACGACAACGCGCCGACGTCCGTTTGACGTCATCAGTGCTCCATCCAGCCCGGCAGCGCGCGCCGAGGGTTGCGTGATTCTATCGCAGGCCAAGGGCACGGTCGCCGAAGAGTGCCAGCAGAGTCTCTCGTGCTTCGGCGACGCTGTACATGCTCCCCGTCACGATTACCGTGCCTCGCTCACCCGCGATCCCTGTCCCACGCTCCAGGGCCGTGGGAATGTTCGGCGCGGTGGTGACGACCGCGCCTGTTGCACGGACCAGCGCGGCGATCTCCGAGGGATCTGCGGCGCGTGGGTGCGCGGGTGTGCAGACGATCACCTGGTCATCGGGCGATACGAGCGCCGTGGTAATCCCGTCAGCGTCCTTCCCGTCCAGCAGCCCGAGCACGATCACCCGAGGTCCCGGCACGCTGGATTGGTCCAGCGCCTGTCGCAGGCGTTTTGCTGCCAATGGGGTGTGCGCGCCATCGACGATGGTCAGTGGGCGTTGGCGGACGATTTCGCCGCGCCCGGGCAGTTGTACCTGAGCGAGCGCCGTGTGCACCGTCTGCTGGTCCAATTCGATGCCCTGTGTTGCCAGCGCCAGTTCAGCTGCGCGAACAGCAGCGGCGGCATTCTCCGCCTGATGCTGGCCCAGTAGCTGCATCCGTAGCTTCCGATAGGTGCGTTCAGGTGTTCGAAGATCGAACTCCACTGCGTCCAGGCCGCTGCTGGTCACCTGGAGCGCGCATTCCTCGGCGATCTCATGCGTCGTCGCACCGGCTGCGGCGGCGGCCTCGTGGATTGGGTCGAGCGCCGAGGCTCGCTGGGGGGCGATCACCACCTCGCAGGGACCGGTAATGATCCCGGCTTTCTCGCGGGCGATCTCCGGGATCGTCTCCCCGAGGATCGCAGTGTGCTCGAGATCGAGCGGCGCGATCACCGCCACGGCTTTCGCGCTGACCGCGTTCGTGGTGTCGAGTCGCCCGCCGAGGCCTACCTCCAGCACCTGCCAGGCGCACTGCGCCTCTGCAGCGGCGTGCCACGCCATCACCGTCAGCAGTTCAAAGTAGGACCACCTGTCGGTCGCTGGGTCCGCCAACACGCGCTCGGCGATCGCCGCGAATCGGCCGGGCGTGATCGCCACGCCGTCGATCGCGATTCGTTCGCGTGCGGCGTGCAGGTCGGGCGACGTGTTGAGCATCGTGCGTGCCGCGCCGGCGGTGGTCGGCAGCGCAACGCGCAGCAGCGCCTCTGTCATGGTCGCGATTGAACCCTTGCCTTTGGAGCCCGCCACGTGGACCGTCGGGCGAGCATCGGGCCGCTCGTGACGCTCGAGGTACGTGCGGATGTGGTCGATGTCCCAGCGCGCCGCCTCTGCGGTGTTCCCGGACAGTTCAAAGCCGCTGTGCGCCAGCAGTCGCTGGGTGGCAGTGGTGTAGGCGCGCAGATCGGTTTCACTTGGCGCGTTGGTCATGTGGGGCAGTGTACGAAGTGCCTGCACTGGCGACGACGTGCGGTCGCTGGTTTGCTACGTTTCGACCATGACACCAACTTCAACCGCTCTGACCGCCGGTTGGCGCCCCGTTACGTCTGACGCGGAGCATCCAATCGCTGCGCTCCAGGGCGCTGCCGTTGGGCAGGGCGTTTGGCTTGAGGTTGAGATCGGCTCTCAGAGCCGCTCGGGAGCGACCCACATTCGTGCCTATCTGGTCAGCGACGAGCTGGGCCGGACGCTTGAGCCTGTTCTACACGCACTGCATCACAGCGGAGCGCTCCCGCTGCAGCACTGGATCGAGGTGACCGACTACCTCGATCGTCCCACGGTCGCGGGTGGCGGGTTCGTCGAGATTCCCGAGGGCATCGAGCTGAGAATCGTCCAGGCGGTCGGCGCGCTGGTGCCGCCGGGAGGGCAGCTCATGCTGGAGTACGACTCCCCGTCGCGCTCGGTCACCGCCAGTGCGCTAGCGGCTGGTGTGCCCCCAGCGGCGACGCCGCTTGGCGGCATGATGTTTGCGGCTGGTTGCGGTGTGGTCGTACGCGACCATGGCCGGGCTGCTGGCGGTCGATCCGGACGCCGCAAGCTGCGAGGGTTCCGAGCGAACGACGCTGAGCACGAGCGTGTCCGCGGGATGGAGATGTTCGCAGAGCTCGAGGCGTTCATGGGCTGGTCAAAGGATCTCGACTGGCTGGTCCAGTCGCAGACGCGACCGATCGCCGAGGCGACGATCACGACGCTGCGCGGCCGGTTCCAGGTCCCGGACGGCCCGATGCCGCTGGCCGAGTGAGTGCATCCATAGTCCGATACCGCCGCGCTGCGGCCTGCGATGATATGGTCCATGTGCCCGCGACGACGGCATCGCAGAGCGACCCGACCGGCGCGTGAACGCTCGAACACAGCTACAACTCTCCCGCTGAGCGGGCGATAGGAGCCGTACATGGCCTTGCCGGTCGACGGCATCGCGACCCCCGTCGAGGGCATCGACGAGCCGGCGCTGGCGCGTGCGCTGGCGGCGATTGTCAGCGCGTCGCGCGATGTCTCGCGGCATGTGCGCTCCGGGGCGCTGCTGGAGCTGCCAGAGACGCACGGCGAGATCAACGTGCAGGGCGAGGTGGTTCACCCACTGGACATCCTGGGCACGGAGACCTTCGTTCGCGCGTTCGACGCCAGCAATGTGGTGGCCGGCCTTGTCTGCGAAGAGCTGGCGGAACCGCAGTTCTACTCGGTGGACCCGGCATCGCCGTCCTACCTCTGTGTACTCGATCCGATCGACGGCACCTCGAACGCTGACATCGCGATCACGATCGGCTCGATCTACGGCGTGTTCCCAACCGAGGCGGGTGTCGAGCTGAGCGGCGAGCAGCCGTTTCTTCGTCCTGGTACGGACTTCGTTGCCACTGGCTACGTGCTCTACGGCTCCAGCACCGTGTTGGTGCTGGCCACGCCTGGCCGAGTGCAGGAGTTCACGCTCCACGATGCGAGTGGCGAATTCCGGCTGACGCGCGCCGATATGCGTATCCCTGACACCTGCCCCTACTACAGCGTGAACCAGGGTTACGAGGACCGTTGGGACCCAGCAGTGCAGCGCGCGGTTCAGGCCGTGCGGCAGGGACGTTCGCTCCGCTACGTCGGCTCGCTGGTGTCAGACTTTCATCGGGATCTCGTACGGGGCGGCGTCTTCCTCTACCCGGCGGATTCGAAGAACCCGAACGGCAAGATCCGCGTGCTGTACGAAGCAGCGGTCTTTGCCTACATCGCGGAGCAGGCCGGCGGCGCCGCCAGCATCGGCGTGGGGCCGGTACTCGAGTTGGTGCCGGACTCGGTGCATCAGCGCACCCCGCTGTTCATCGGAAACGCCGTAGCCGTGGAACAGATCGACCACGCGTTGCGCGCTGGCGGCTAGCTGGTGCGGATCACGCTGACCGCTGTCACCGCGGCTGCCGGCGGGTACGTTGGGCCTGATGGCGCGCACCCCGACCTGCTCGCCGCCGCTCACGAGGTGCTGGCTGCCGCCGTCACTGACGGCCAACTGATCGATGCGCAGGCCCAGCCCCTCGGTGGTTCGCTGCTGCTGCTGCTCTCGCACGACCGAGGCGAGGACGACGCCGCGACGCACGAACTCGCCTGGGACGCGATCGAGGCCGCCTCGGGCGTCGCGCGCCAGCTCCAGCTGCACGCACCGGGCGCGGGTCTCGCCGCCGATGTGTTCCCGGGCACGCTTGTTGGCGCGGGCCCCAGCGTGGCTGAACTCGCATTCGAGGAGCGCCCCTCGGAGCCAGTGATCGCCTTCGCGGGTGCGGGTACGGCCACCGGCGCCTTCAACCTGCCGCTCTACAAGACCTTCGCAGACCCGTTCAACACCGCCGGCCTCGTACTCGCCGATGCGCTGCACGAGGGCTGCTCGTTCGAGGTGCACGACACGATCGAGCGGCGCAAGGCTGTGTTCAACACACCGGAAGAGGCCTACGACCTGCTGACGTACATCGGCATGCCGGGTCGTTTCGTCGTGAAGCGCGTCATCTCTCGCGCAGGCGGCGAGGTGGTGGCCACCGCCTCCAGCGAGCGCATCGCGCAGGCGACCGGTGCTGGTAGCGGCCACGAGGCCCCACTCGCTCTGGTTCGCTGCGAGGGCGATCTACCCACCATCGGCGAAGCGACGGAGCCGTTCGCGATCCCCGCACTGGTCGAGGGCTTCAGCCGCGGCACCCACCTCGGGCCGTGGATGCCGGTGCGCCTGGCCGACGCCTCGGCTGGCCGCTTCGATGGCCCGCCGCGCGCGATTGCGCTTGGCTTCGAGATTGCAGCGGGCAAGCTGACCGGCCCACGTGATCTGTTCGACCACCCTTCGTTCGACCGCGCCCGCGAGCAGGCAAACCTGATCGCCGACGTGCTTCGCCAGCAAGGCACGTTCGAGCCCCACCGCCTCCCGCTCGACGAGTCCGAGCAGCAGCAGCTCCCCGCCGTCGCCACCCGCACCGAGTCCCGCTGGGTCGACGCGAGTTAACGAGGACGTGCCAATGCCACAGACCGATTCCCCGAGGCTGGTCGTTGCCACCTCGAACAAGGGCAAGCTGCGGGAGATTCGCGAGCTGCTCGAGCCGACCGGCTGGACCGCGCTCAGCCTGGCCGACGTGATTGCGCCGGCCGGCGTGATCGAGACCGGCCGCTCCTACCTCGAAAATGCCGTCGCGAAGGCGGTCTCCGTTGCGAACGTCACCGGGCTGCCGGCGCTTGCCGATGACTCCGGCCTCGAGGTGGACGCGCTCGACGGTCGGCCCGGCGTCACCTCGGCCCGCTACGGGGGCCCGCTGCTCAGCGATGCCGGACGTTGCGCGCACCTGCTGCAAGACCTTCGAGCAGTGCCCCGCGCTCGACGTCGTGCGCGGTTCCGCGCCGTCGTCGTGCTGGCGCTGCCCGGCGGCCAGCGGTTTGTTCGCGAGGGTGTGCTCGAAGGCCGTATCACCGAGGTCGAGCGCGGCAGCAACGGCTTCGGTTACGATCCTGTCTTCGAGATCCACGACGGTCGCACGCTCGCCGAGATTGGCGAAGAGAAGCAGCAGCTGAGCCACAGGTCTCAGGCACTTCGTGCGATGATGAAGGTGTTGGGGGAGCTCCATGAGCACGACGGGACCCGCCGCGCACATTGATGATATCGACGAGCCGATGGTCGATAGCTTCGGCCGGCCGCTGCGTGACCTGCGTATCTCCGTCACCGACCGCTGCAACTTCCGTTGTCAGTACTGCATGCCGAAAGAGGTCTTTGGCCCGGCCTTCGCCTTCCTCCCGCGCGACGCGATTCTGACCTTCGAGGAGATCGCACGGATCGCCCGCATCACCGCTGAGCTGGGTGTTCGCAAATTCCGTCTCACCGGCGGTGAGCCGCTGCTCCGTGCCGAACTGCACAAGCTGATCGAGCAGCTCCACGCGATCCCCGGCGCCGAGGTGGCGCTCACCACCAACGCCAC
The DNA here is from genome assembly GCA_018700215.1 of Dehalococcoidia bacterium. GTDB lineage: Bacteria > Chloroflexota > Dehalococcoidia > UBA2979 > UBA2979 > JABIST01. Next base: position 11,736 of record JABIST010000420.1, read on the forward strand.
GCTGCTTGCCAGTCAGGCAGAGCAGCTTGCCGCTGCTGGGCTCGATCGCGTCACCGTCAGCCTCGATTCGCTCGACGACGAGGTCTTCCGCTCGATGAACGACATGAATTTCCCGGTTGCACCCGTGCTCGAAGGCATCGAGGTCGCTACCGCCGCCGGACTCGGCCCGATCAAGGTCAACGCGGTGGTCCGCAAAGGCGTCAACGATCAGACCCTGGTCGACCTCGCCCGCCACTTCCGCGGTACTGAGCACATCGTTCGCTTCATCGAGTTCATGGACGTCGGCAGCACCAACGGCTGGCGGCTGGACGAGGTGATTCCATCCTCGGAGCTGGTTGGGCTGATCGATGCTGAGTTCCCGCTGGAGCCGGTTGATGCGAACTACACCGGTGAGGTGGCCCGGCGATACCGCTATCGCGACGGTGCTGGCGAGATCGGCTTCATCAGCTCCGTCACGCAGCCGTTTTGCGGCGCCTGTAGCCGTGCGCGCATCTCAGCCGAGGGCCAGCTCTTCACCTGCCTCTTCGCCACCGAGGGCACCGATCTCCGTGCCGCGCTGCGCGAGGGCGCCAGTGACGAGGATCTGACCGCGCTGCTGCGGCGCGTCTGGGGCATCCGCGACGACCGCTACTCGGCGCTGCGCTCCGAGGCGACCGAGGATCTGCCCGAGCGCCCGAAGATCGAGATGTCCTACATCGGTGGTTGAGATGACTGATTCGAACGACCAGCAGCTCAGCCACCTCGATTCGCAGGGGCACGCGCACATGGTCGATGTCTCCGACAAGGACGTCACCGCTCGCGAAGCCACCGCACGCGGTCGCGTGCGGATGCGTGCGGAGACGCTGGCACTGATCGTGGACGGCGAGATTCCGAAGGGCGATGTCTTCGCGACCGCCCGGATCGCGGGGATCATGGCCGCAAAGCGCACCCACGAGCTGATCCCACTCTGTCATCCACTGCCGATCAGCGGCATCGAAGTTGCACTCTGCCCCGACACTGAGGCGTCCACCGTTGAGATCGAGGCGACGGTCCGCACCACTTCGCGCACCGGTGTCGAGATGGAGGCGCTGACCGCCGTCAGCGTGGCGGCGCTCACCATCTACGACATGTGCAAGGCGGTCGAGAAGACCATGCAGATCGAGAACGTTCGACTCGTCGCGAAGTCAGGTGGCAAGTCCGGCGACTTCCGCGCCGAAGACTAGCTATCCGTGTCGGAGCCAGCCGCCACCTGTGCCACCGTCTGCTTCGCCGGTCGATTCAACAGGTAGATCCCGGCAAGGATCAGTGCCAGCCCCGGCCAGACCGACCAGCCCACCGACTCATCGAGCACCGCCCAGCCCCAGAAGACCGCGGCGGCCGGCGCCAGGTAGGTCACCATCGACGCCTGGGTGGCGTGCAGCGTGGCCAGCAGCCAGTAGTAGATCAGGTACGCAACGCCGCTGGCCAGCACACCCAGCGCAAGCGCGGACAGCAACACCTTCGTGGAGAGCGCCGTGAAATCTGGCACCCCATCCATCAGCAGCAACGGTGTGAGGTAGATGAATGCCAGCACGGTCTGGTTGCCTGCCAGTAGCGTCGAATCCACCCCGCGCAACCTCCTCCGAACCAGCACCGCGGAGGCGGCGTAGCTGAGCGCCGCCAGCAACATCACCAGCGCGCCCTGCGTGCTCGCGTCACTCACATCCAGCACCCCGGGCCCGATCACGATCGCCAGTCCGACGAACCCCAGCAGCAATCCGAACACGCCGAAGCGGTCGATTCGTTCTTCCACGAGCGCCAGATGCGCCAGCAGCGCCGCCCACAGCGGCATCGCGCCATTCAGAATCCCCGCCAGCTGCGAGCTGATCTCTTGCTCGGCCCAGGGGATCAGTACGAACGGGATCGCGGACCCCAGCGCTCCCACCAGCATCACGCTGCGCCAGTAGCGGCCATCGCGCGGCAGCGCCGTTCGTCGCACCGCCACCACGATCGCGATCAGCAGTGCCCCGCCGCCCAGCCGCATCCAACCCACCGCAACCGGGCTCACCTCGTCCAGCATCACCTTGATGAACATGAACGACGAGCCCCAGATTGAAGCGAGGACAACCAGTCCGATCAGCTGCGGTGTGGGAATACGCATGGTGTGAACTCCCGGCGTTCCTGCCGGTCTCCTGCTCCGTTGCTACCCGGTCGCCCCACCGGAGAGTTCGCCGGTGTCCAGGTAGGTGATCACCGCGCCCGCCGCCTCGTACGCATATGCGATGTAGATTGCAGACGTCAGCTCCAGCGGCTCCAGATGCTCGATTCGCGCGGCCACCGCGTCGCCGCCGCTCGCCACGGCTTCGTCATCCAGACCAAGCTGCAGTTCGGACAGCTCGCCGTCCTCACCCACAATCACGCAGCCCAAGGGGCTGCCCGCGGGTGGCGGCACCTCAATCCCGTAGGTGAACATCGAGCCAGGGAATGGCGGCAGCGGGTCGATTTCACCCACCAGGCGCCTCAGTAGTTCGCGCAGTTGTTCCGCGGCGCGCTCCACGATCGCATCGGCGAACGCGCGCTGTTCCAGGTGGTCTTCGGCCATCAAGTCGCTCCTCTCGGCGCAGGCTCTGAACGATACCGCGCGGTCGGCTGCGCACAATCCGCTTTGCGACAGCCCGTCAATCCTGCGTCTCAGCTTCAAGGTGGTGTCTCGCTCTGTCGCATCGCTATGATGATCTCCCGTTCGCGGTCAGGCGGGGCGCGGACGGGCAAGGGGTCGCCGCGTCCGTGCATGACATGGCGAATGGCTCCTCAACAGCGCGGGATATGTCGTCCCTTTCGGGGGACCGGGGGCCTATGGGCATCTGGGTTGGCCGCTATTCGATGGTCGCGGGCGAAGTCCGCGAACACGGTCCCTGGCTCGTCGATCAGCTCCGCGACCGCGACGACGGCCACGTCCGTCTGCTGGTCCTGGCTGAACCTGCCGACGACCGTTCTGGCGAGTTCTGTGGTGAGGTCGCCGAGGCGGTCGCCGCGCTCTTCGCGCGCGAGGCCCTCTCGGTCACCGGTGGCCTGCTGCGCGCGCTGCGCCAGGCCCACTACAACCTCGCCGAGTGGAATCGCCGCTCGCTGCGTGAACACCAGGTCGCCGTTGGCCTCACGTGCGTGGCGATTCGTGACGGCGAGGCCACCGTTGCCCAGGTGGGTCCGGGGATCGTCTATCTCGTCGCCGGTGGCGAGGCTCGCCGCATTACCACGGAGGGCTACCCCGCCTCTGTCCCGCTGGGCGGTGAGCAGCCGATCGAGCCGCTGTTCACCACGGCCACCCTTCACGAGCAGCATCTCCTGCTGGTGAGCTCGTCGGTGGAGCGTGAGGCTGACGAACAGGCCGTGGTCCAGTCGCTGAGCGCCGGACCGGAGCGCGCGCTCGCAGATCTGTTCGGGCGCACGCGTGGCATCGCGGATCTCACGGCCGTGCTGATCGCTGATCTTGATATCGCCGAAGACACCCCGCCAGCGAACCCGTCCGAAGAATTCGTCGAGGGCCGCGAGGTGATCCTCGACCCGGTCGACTCTGGGTCAGACCATGCTGGTGCCGAGCGTGCCGCTACTGGCGTCGGCTGGCCAGAGCGCCGCCGTCCGGTGTCGCTCCCCGAAGTTCGGCGGGCCACCACGGTCGGTCGCTTCCGAGGCGCTCCGCCCGGCCCGGCGATCCCTCGTTGGGCCCAGCTAGGCGCGGGGTTGCTGGTCATCACCGCCTTGCTGTTCGCCGCCTGGACACTGCTGCCCGGCCTGCTTGAGCGCGACGGCGCCTCGCGGGTGGAGGACGCGCTGCTCGCCGCTGAGCTGCAGATCGAGGCCGCTGCTGCCAGTGAGTCACCCGAGCTGAAGCGGCAGGCGCTGGAGACCGCGAATACCGAGTTGGAACGTGCGCGCACCGTCGAACCAGACAACCTTGAAGTGGAGGCGGTCGCAGAGCGTGTCAGCGCACTGCTCGCCGTGCTCGATGCGGTGGTGGAGCTGGACCAGCTCGAGCCGCTGATCCGCTTCGCGGGCGCGATCACCACCCCGCTCGAACCCGCCGCGCTGGTGTCCGGTGGCGGTTCGCTCTGGCTGCACGATGCCGAGCAGGGTCGCGTCTTCCGGATCGACCAGCAAGGCCAGTTCGAACCGGTGGAGGTCTATCGCGCCGGTGCCGAATACGCCGGGCTGCTGGCCGCCGCTCCGATCGCCCTGAACTGGGATCAGGCCGGTGAACGGCTGCTGCTGATCGACGCCGAGCGGCAGCTCTGGTCGATCGCTGATGCGGTACCGGCCGTGCCACTGGTGCTGCGTGGCGTCGATCAACTCGGCTCGGTCACCTCAATCGCCGCCTACGTGAGCAACCTCTACATCCTCGATGCCGCGTCCGGCGAGGTCTGGCGCTATCTTCCCGCCGGCGATGGCTACGATTCCGAGCGCTCCGGCCTGCTGGGCGGGATCGATCTCCCCGAAGCGACCGGTCTGGCCGTCGATGGTGACGTCTACGTGCTGGACGGGGGGACGGTCCGCCGGTTCCGCCAGGGCGAGGAACAGGCATCGCTCCTGATCGGGATCGACCGCCTGCCCGAATCACCGAGCGGGCTGACCGAGGACGTGATTCGTGCACTGGTCTATGTTGCCGATCGCGGCAACCATCGCATCGTCGTTGCCGACCGCGACGGCCTGTTCCTCCGTCAGTACCGTCACCCGGACTTCGATGACCTGCGCGCGATCGCCCTGTCCGCGGATGGCGAGACGCTCTACGTACTTGCCAGTGATGGCATTACCTCGTTCGATGCCGTCGCGGTCACGCAGTAGGGATTCAGGGCGAAACCGATGCGCATCCTCGCAATCGAAAGCTCCTGCGACGAGACCGCGGCCGCCGTCGTCGTCGATGGTCGTCAGATCCGTTCCAACGTGATCGCCTCGCAGAGCGAACTGCACGCGGAGACTGGCGGCGTCGTCCCAGAGGTCGCCGCTCGCGCTCACCTGCGCGTCCTGATGCCGGTCGTCCGCCAGGCGTTGGCTGATGCCGAGGTCGGCTGGGACGAGCTCGATGCGATCGCCGCCACCGCCGGGCCGGGCCTGCCAGGCGCGCTCGTCGTCGGCTTCAACGGCGCGCGCGGCATCGCCTACGCCCGCGATCTACCGCTGATCCCAGTCGATCACATCGAGGGCCACGTCCGTGCCAATTGGCTGATCACAGAGAGTTCGACCGAACCGCCGCCGTTGCCCGCGATCGCGCTCGTCATCTCCGGCGGTCATACGGAGCTGTTGCTGATGGATGAGGGCGGC
>JABIST010000421.1 GCA_018700215.1 Dehalococcoidia bacterium
ATCCCGGAAATCACCGTCTGGCCAGTCTCATCGTCAAAGCGGATGCGGAATGTCGGGTCTTCTTCACCCAGCTTCTGCAGTGCCACACCCATCTTCGTCTGGTCATCGCGCGTCTTCGGCTCTACCGCAACCGCAATCACCGGCTCCGGGAACGTAATCGACTCCAGCAGCACCGGGTGCGCCGGGTCGCACAGCGTGTCACCCGTGAACGTGTCCTTCAGGCCAATCGCCGCCGCAATCTCGCCGGCGTGTACCTCTTCTACTTCTTCGCGAGAGTTCGCGTGCATCTTCATAATTCGGCCCCAGCGCTCTCGCTGGTTCCGTGTCGTGTTCAGCACCGCCGCGCCAGACTCCACCACACCCGAGTACACCCGGAAGAACAGCAAACGACCCACAAACGGGTCCGAAACCACCTTGAACGCCAGCGCCGTCACCGGTACGTCGTCCGAAGGCGCACGTTCAACCGCCACCTCCGGGTCCTTCGGGTCATGCGCCACAATTGGCGGAACATCCAGCGGAGACGGCAAGTAATCAATCACCGCGTCCAGCAACGGCTGGACGCCCTTGTCCTTCAGCGCTGAACCCGTCAACACCGGTGTCACCGCGTTGGAGATCGTCGCGCGTCGGATCCCCTTCTTCAGCTCCACCTGGTCAATCTCGTGACCCTCAAGGTAGGACATCATCAACTGGTCATCGTTCTCGGCAACTCGCTCAACCATCGTCGTGCGCGCCGCTTCCGCCTCGGCCAGCATCTCCGCCGGAATCTCGCTCGGCTCCACGTCCAAACCGTGCTCGCCCGCAAAGTAGAACGCCTGCATCGTCACCAGATCGATCACGCCCAGGAATTGATCCTCTGAGCCAATCGGAAGCTGCATCAGCACCGGAGTCGCGGCCAGCCGCTCAGTAATCATGTCCACACAGCGCTGAAAATTAGCGCCCATTCGGTCCATCTTGTTGACGAAACAGATCCGCGGCACCGAATACTTGTCTGCCTGACGCCACACTGTCTCGGACTGCGGCTCAACCCCCGCAACCCCGTCAAACACCACCACGCCGCCGTCCAGCACACGCAGCGAACGCTCCACCTCAACCGTGAAGTCCACGTGACCAGGCGTATCAATAATGTTGACCGTGTGGTCCGCCCACTCGCAGGTCGTCGCCGCCGAGGTGATCGTGATCCCTCGCTCGCGCTCCTGCTCCATCCAGTCCATCACAGCGGTCCCCTCGTGGGTCTCGCCGATCTTGTGCGTCCGGCCCGTGTAAAACAGGACACGCTCAGTCACAGTCGTCTTCCCGGCATCGATGTGCGCGATGATGCCGATGTTGCGCACTTGCTCGAGCGGTCTGGTCCGAACCATCGATTCCTCAGTTTCACCGGCCAACAGCCCGGCGCTTCATCATGTCAATTCAATGTTCGCAAATCCGGGGACGGAACCGCCCCCGGTTCAATACGGGGGCAGCCCTACCGGATTCGGCGCGCTACCAGCGGTAGTGAACGAACGCTCGGTTCGCCTCCGCCATACGGTGCACTTCTTCTTTACGTCGCACCGCGTTACCTGCGTTGTTTGCCGCATCCATCAACTCGGATGCCAGCCGGTCCTCCATCGAACGACCACCGCGCGTACGAGCCGCATTCAGCAGCCAACGCAACGCGAGCGCCTGACGGCGCTCGCTGCGAATGTCGATCGGGACCTGGTACGTCGCACCACCTACGCGGCGCGGCTTCACTTCAATCACCGGCGTCACGTTCCGGATCGCCTGCTCGAAAACCTCGATGCCCTGGCGACCAGAACGCTCCTCAGCCTGCGCAAACGCACCGTAAACAATGCGCTCCGCCGTGCTCTTCTTGCCATTCTTCATCACATTGTTGATGAATTTCGATACCAACCGTGAGTTGAATCGAGGGTCCGGCGTCACCGGTCGGGTGGGAGCTGTATTCCGTCGCATCTACTTAGACTTTCCGCGTGCCGTACTTGCTGCGACTCTGCTTCCGACCATCCACACCGGTCGCGTCCAGCGCGCCGCGGACAATGTGATAACGAACGCCCGGCAAGTCCTTCACACGACCGCCACGAATCAGCACCACAGAGTGCTCCTGCAGCGTGTGACCCTCGCCCGGAATGTAAGCCGTCACCTCAATACCGTTCGACAACCGAACGCGCGCAACCTTGCGCAATGCAGAGTTCGGCTTCTTCGGTGTCACGGTGCGCACCTGGGTGCAGACGCCGCGCATCTGCGGCGAACCCTTCGGCGAACGTCGCATCCGGTTCTTCAGCGTGTTGAAACGGAAGCGCAACGCTGGCGCCTTCGTCTTCGCGCGAGTCGGCTTGCGGCCATTACGTACTAGTTGGTTAATCGTCGGCACGCCGACACTCCAATTTCATCCACACCGACACTCGTCGGCGCCTGCAATTCTCGGTCACCATTCCCGGACACAACGAACGGCCTTATGGCGGGCAGTGAGCCTATGACGCGGCCTGCGTCGTAACGCAGAAGATGCCGCCGGTTCTCACCACTCACGGCCATCGACCGTGTCCGGGGAAACGTCTCGTGAGACGCGAACTCTCAGTCTACTGTCGCTGAGGGTGCTGTCAAACGGATTCGCGCCCACCGGCATCACCGACGGGCCACTCATCATGACAGCCTCACTCCTCTAAGGGAAGCACCC
>JABIST010000156.1 GCA_018700215.1 Dehalococcoidia bacterium
CCCGCCCGTCGTCCGGTCCACCCGCTCCACCGTCACGAACGATGCCGGCGCAAGCTCGTGGACCAGCGTCAATATCGGATCGAGCGCCCGCCGACGAATCACCAGCAGCGCCACCTCCACGTCGCCGGAACGACCTGACGCGCGAAGCTGCGTCACCCGATGCCCCAGCTCCCGCAACCGAGGCACAAGCTGCACTTCCGGATCGTGATTAATCACCTGCACCTGCCGGAACCCGAGTCCCACCCGGCCCTCAACCCACATGCTCACCCACGTGCCGCTGCCCCAGCCCGCCGCATACCCCACCACGTTCCACGGATTGTCCAGATGAGCCGCAACAATCCCCACCGCGGTCACAAAGATCGTGATCTGGAACGTCGCCAGCGTCGCCGCCTGCCACCGATAGCCCGCTGCCACCATCAGGAACCGGCTCGTTCCCACCGCCACGTCCACAAACCCCGCCGCCAGAATCAGCAGCGGCAGATACTGCGAATCGATCAGCTCTTCCATCGCCCTATCCGATCCTGCTCGCGAATCATCTGAGGTTCGCTACGCGTGCGCGAACTCGAATCGTAGCCCCATTTCGTCACCAATCTTCCGAAACCATTCGACCACTTCCACGTGGTACGGAATGCCATCACGCAGCCGCTCGGCCTCCGCCTCAGCCTCCAGCAGCCCCGGGTACACCACCCGCTCCTCGCCCGGCGCCGGCGGCGTCTCCGCCAACCCCCGCAGGAACACGTCCATGTCGCTCTTGAACTTGTCCGCGTCGACGAACGCATCAATCCGATACGCCATCAAGTGAAAGCCCGGCTCCAGCGCGATCAACCCCGGCCCCATCCCCGTCAACGTGCTGCCGAGGATGTCCACCACCGCACCCAGCCCGTAGCCCTTATGCGATCCCTGCTCGCGCGTCCCGCCCAGCGGCAGCATGTAGCTCTGCTCCGGCACGTCCACCCGCTCCATGATCGGCGTCCCATCGATGTCCGCGATCCAGCCCGGTTCCACCTGCGCCCCCACGCGCTTCGCCAGCCGCAGTTTGTTGTTCGCAATTTGCGTCGTCCCCATGTCCAGCATGAACGGCGGCATCTCATCCGCCGGTGCCGCCCACGCAATCGGATTCGTCCCCAGCCGCGGCTCCGCACCAAACGTCGGCACCATCGAGAGCGCACCGCTCGCCGACAGTGCCAGCCCGATCATGTCGTGCCCCGTCGCCCGCATCGCGTGATACCCGGAGCCGCCCATGTGCCCCACGTTCGTCACACACGCCGCACCCATCCCGTACCGCGCCGCCTTCGCGATCGCCAGGTCCATCGCCTTGGGCGCCACGTGCAGCCCCAGCCCGCCGCCACCATCGATCACCACCGTCGTCTCGGTCTCCCGAGTAATCGTGAACTCCGGCCGCGGCTCCATCGACCCGTCGCGATACCTATCGACATAAATCCGCAGCATGTTCGAGACCCCATGGGTCTCCACCCCGCGCAGATCGTTGAAGATCAGCACATCCGTCGCCAGCGCCGCGTCTTCCTCGGACAGGCCAACCGCCTCGAAGATCGCCTCCGTCGCCGCGCGCACCTCCTCCTGCCGCACGTAGACGCGATCTGCCTCCGGCACCTTGAATCGATCGAGCATCGTGTCCTCCTCAATCCTCCGCTGGCGGTCCAACGGCTTGCCAATCACCGGAGAGTCTGCCGGTGCCATTCTTCTGGGCTCGGTTGCTGCTTGCTAGCGGAACCGCGTCCTATGATGAGCCAGCACGGTAGCAGCGCTTGTGGCGCCGCACCCAGGAGAAGGCAACACAACATGACCACCGATCCTCCAGTCGTTGATCCCGAAATCGAAGCCATGTGGTCGGAAGTCTTGCACAACGGCCACCGCGGCCGCTGGGCCTTTCTCCCGTCCGGTCCCCGCTGCACCATGTGCGATCAGCCACTTCATGGGGTTGGCGGAAAGCTCCTCAACGCATTCACCGGGATTCATGCCGCCAGCCTGACTCCCAACATGTGCAATATCTGAGAAGACACTCTTCCCCCCGGCGGTGCCGAGGTCGACATCTCAGTTCTCTTCGCAGACCTACGCGGTTCAACCGCCATGGGCGAGCAAATGAATCCCGTGGAGTTCGCGGCGCTCCTCAACCGTTTCTACAAAGCCACATCCAACGTCCTGATCGCCGCCGAAAGCTGGATCGACAAGCTCGTCGGCGACGAAGTGATGGCGCTCTACATCCCCGCGATGGGCGACGACTACCGACAGCGCTCGGTCCTCACCGGCATCGCCATACTCCAGGCCGTCGGATATCGCCCCGGCGAAACTCCGTGGCTGGAGATGGGCATCGGCATCAACGCGGGGCTCGCATACGTCGGCAAAGTCGGCGTCCAGGGCAGCGACGCAGTTACCGCGGTCGGTGACACCGTCAACACCGCCGCCCGCATCCAGTCACAATCGGGCGCCGGCGAACTCCTGATCGGCGAAGACCTCTACCAGTCAGTCGCCGATGACTTCCCGGACCTCGAACAGCGCGCACTCAGCGTCAAAGGCAAGGAAGAGCCGGTCACCGTCCGCGTCATCAAGCCCGCCGAGCTGAAACACTAGCCGGCCGGCTAGCTTCGCGACTAGTCCCCGCGCCCCCCGGGCGAAGCCTAGTCCCCGCGCCCCCCCGGGCGGAGCCTAGTCCCCGCGACCGGTGAACTCCGGGTCACGCTTCTCAATGAACGCTCGCCGCGCCTCCTGGCCGTCGATGCTGCCCAGCGCCTTGTTGATGTTGAAGATCTCCCAGCGCAGGTGCTTGTCCAGGTCCACCCCGCTCGCCTCACGCAGCACCCGCTTCGTCGCCCGCCCCGTAATCGGCGACACCTTCGTCAACGACTCCAGGTACTCCATGAAGCGCGCCTCGAACCGGTCGTCCGGCACCACCTCGCCCACCATCCCCAGCCGCAACGCCTCCTCGGCGCCGACCGTCCGGTTCTCGAGGAGAAAGCGCATCGCCAGCTCGTACCCCATCGCCTGCACCAGCGTGAAAGACAGCCCACCGTCCGGCGACCCGCCAATCCTCGGGTACCCCGCGATCAACCGAGCGCTCTCCGCCATGATCCGGATATCGGTCCCCATCGCCAGCGAGAGTCCCCCACCTACCGCAACACCGTTGATCCCGCCCACAATCGGCTTGTCGCACTCCAGCCGCAGCGTGCTCAGGAACCGGCTCACCCACCCCAACTCATCCAGGTATCGAGTCTGATCCGTCTGCGGTATGTGCTGCTCATCGCCCTCCGCGGGCGTCAAATCCAGCCCCGCACAGAACGAGTCCCCCGAGCCAGTCAGGCCAACCACCCAGATATCATCGTCCGCCATCGTCTCCTGGATCGCGCCAATCACCCCCCACGCCAACTCCTTCGAGGCCGCATTCTTCTTCTCGGGTCGGTTCATCCGGATCACCCGAATGTGCCCCTCGTCGCGCACCTGAACAACGTCGCTCATCCTCAAAACTCCTACTGTTACACGCCCAACCAGGCCGAGTCACCGTCACGGAGCCTACCAGCAGTCCGCTCGCACTCCAGCCGTAACACTCACCGAAAGACCCGAAAATTTCTTACGCTCGTCGATACCCTCACTCACTATAAGAACCGTATACTTCTCGCGAAGTCTCGCTAGAGGCTCACTCGTCGCGCACGGACGCGCTCGGGAACCAATCAGACGGGGCCGTCGTCTTATCGACGACGAATACGAGCTGGGGTGAACGATGCATCTGTGGAACCACCGCGCAACGAATTTCACCGTCACGGCAATATTCGCCGTCACCGCCGCGCTGTTCACCTTCGGTACCCCAGCACACGCCGCCACCGAGTCCTACGCCGAGGGCTCAACCATCGGCGGTACCTGTGCGAACTCCACCTACGCACTCACGGACAACAACTCCCGCGCCACCTGCGATGACGGCGAGTTCGTCACCGTCTCCGGCTTCGATCTGATCGATATCGTCCCGTTCGGCGCTGAAGACATCAGCTTCACCGTCCGCGTCGCGGCCCGCGTGACCGACAACGATGGCACCGATGTGGCCCGCGTCGCCCTCTCCTGGAACGGCGGCACCGACTACACCAGCTCCACCGCCACCGCCTCCATCAACGCCGAGAGGTAGCAGCGACTCAGTCGTCACCGCGCCCTCCGGCGGCGCCTGCAGCAACTTCGGTCACACCTGGTCCTTTGCCGAACTCGTCAACGGCACCTTCGTGGTCCGCGTCACCGCTGACCCAAGCTCATCGAACCAGGACATCCAGATCGACGACGTCGACATCCGCCCCTGCTGGGCCGGTCGCGACGTCCAGATCGTCCAGGTCAACGGCTCCTCCAGCGTCGAGGTCGACCCCGACTCCACCGTCAGCATCCGCGTCGACGTGCTCCACACCGATGTCTCCGGCCTCTCCTCAAGCTCCGACAACGACTGGGAGTCCACACGCTGGACCATCGGCGGCAGCTCCGAGTGCGTAAACCACGCCGACTTCACCAACACCGGAACGGACCACACGACCTTCTCCGCCGATGTACCCAACAGCAACGGCATCTTCGATCTCTTCGTCACCGCCTACGAGGACGACTCCTGCACCTCCGGTATCAGCGGCATCTTCGTCCTCGACGACGCCGTCGACACCACTGGCGGCGTCCCGTCGATCGGCCACGGCGCGTTCGTCGAGGGCAGCAGCGCCACCGGCACCTGCTCCAACGCCGTCTTCGCCGTCGTCGATGACAACAGCCGCGCCGTCTGTGACGACGGCGAACAGGTCACCCTCGCTGGCTTCGACCTCGACCAGCTCGTCCCGGCGACCGCCGAGGACATTAGCTTCATCGTCCGCGTAGCTGCCCGCAGCAGCGATAACGACGGCGCTGACGTCGGCCGCGTCAGCCTCTCCTGGAACGGCGGCGCCGACTACAGCGCCGTCCACACCACCGAGACCATCGAGGCCGAGAGCGGCGACGATTCCCTCGTCCTCGCCCACGAAACCGGCTTCTGCAGCGTCTTCGGCCGCCCCTGGACCCGCGCCGAACTCACCGACGCAAACTTCCGAGTTCGCGTCGGAGCCGACACCAACGACGCCGGAGAGCAGATCTCGATCGACGATGTCGACGTCAAGGTCTGCTGGGCCGGCCGCCTCGTCAACGAGGTTCGTGTAGATGGCTCATCGAGCACGGACGTCGACCCCGGCGATGACGTCGATGTGACCGTCGATGTCCTCCACGTCGATGCCCCCGGCGTCTCCAACGTCGATGACAACGACTGGGAGTCGACCCGCTGGATACTCGGCCCGAACTCCGCCTGCGTAAACCACGTCGATTTCACAAACTCCGGCACCGACCAGGTGACGTTCACCGTTCCCGCACCAGACAGTAGCGGCGTCTACGACCTCTATGTCACCGCGTTCAAGGATGACTTGTGCAGCATCGGCGCCAGTCAGAACTTCATCCTCGATAACGCTGTCGACACCCGTTTCGGTCCTCCCAGCCCATCCCCTGACCCGGACGACGACCCGTTGTTCACCTGCGACGGTATCCCGAACGATGCGTCGTTCCTCTGGTTCCTCGCCCGGGGCAACCCCGGAATGCTGAAAAACTTCAACCGCGGCCACATCCCTCCCGGCCTCCTGAAGTCCTTCGTCGGTCGCCACAGCGGCTGGGACTGGAACGACTGGGGCGATTGGGACGACTTCGACTGCGATGACATCGAGGACTGGTGGGACAACGACGACGACGACGATCACAAGCATCGAGGTCGGCGTGGCCACGATGACGACGACGACGACGACGACGACGATGATGATGATCACGACGACGATGACGACTACTAGCACCAAAGAGGGGCGGCAATTGCCGCCCCTCTAGTCATCTCACCGTTCGACAGGTGCGCTCGCTACGACGCACTCCACGGGCGACACGTCGACTCAGCCTGGATCAACGTCTCACCCTTCTGGTTCAACGCCAGCACCTCCAGGTCCACGTGCGGTACACCGTCCACCTCGTACACCTTCGTCACTGTCCCCTTGCACGTCAGCGTGTCGCCCGGCCAGATCCTCGAGGTGAACTTCACCGCATACCGCTTCACCGATTCCGGCCCGAACCACTCCGCCGGCACTCGACTCAGTACGCCCGCCGTGAACATCCCCATCCCAAACACCGTCTCCAGGCCCGCCTTCTCGGCAAACGTCTGGTCGTGGTGAATCGGGTTGAAATCGCCGCCGCCGCCCGCGTATCGCACGAACTGCGTCCGGTTGATGTCCTCAACCTGGAACTCCTGCTCATCGCCCACCTGCGCTGAAGTGAACACATCCGTCGCCGTAGTCATCCCTGCACCACCCCTCCGGTCTGAATCAGCGTGCTCTTCACGCGCAGCACCACTTCGCCCGCCTGATCGCGGTAGACCGTCTCCGTGTCAATGAACTTCATCGTCCCGCCGCGCCGGCCTTCCTTCTCGTAACTCGTCGTC
>JABIST010000253.1 GCA_018700215.1 Dehalococcoidia bacterium
ATGATTACCACAACTCCCGATGGATCGTGGAGCCCTTCCACCTGCTCGATTGCACCCTCGTCACCAACGGCGCCATCGCCGTCGTCGTCACCTCGCGCGAGCGAGCTGCCAACCTCAAGCAGCCCCCCGTCTACGTCACAGGCATGGGCCAGGGCCACCCCGGCAACCTCCGCCGCGGCGGCTACGAAAACGAGATCAACACCGGCGCAGTCCAGGCCGGCAAGACCGCCTACGCCATGGCCGGCGTCGGCCCCGACGACATCGACGTCCGCGAGCTCTACGACTGCTACACCTACACCACGCTCGTCACCCTCGAGGACTACGGCTTCGCCAAGAAGGGCGAGGGCGGCCCGTTCGTCGAGGACGGCAAGCTCGGCCCCGGCGGCTCACACCCCACGAACACCGGCGGCGGCGAACTCTCCGGCTACTACATGTGGGGCATGACCCCGCTCTCCGAAGCCGTCATCCAGACCCGCGGCCAGGGCGGCGACCACCAGGTCGAAAAGCACGACAACGTCCTCGTCAGCACCCAGGGCGGCATCCTCGATCAGCACGCCACCCTCATCCTTAGCCCCGATCCCACCGCCGGCACTGGAGGCCACTCATGACCCGCCCCGCCCCAACCTCCGACGAACGCAGCGCACCCTTCTTCGAGGGTGCCGCACGCGGCGCACTCGTCCTCCAGCGCTGCACCAACTGCGGCGAACACCATTTCCCGATCACCGAGATCTGCACCAACTGCCTCCAGACCGACATGGAGTGGGTCGACGCCTCCGGCGACGCCACGCTCTTCACCTTCGGCGTCATGCACTACCTCTACCACCCCGGCTTCGCCAAAGAGCTGCCCTACAACGTCTCCGTCGTCGAACTCGCCGAGGGCCCCCGCATGAACGCTTCCGTCGACGCCCCAAACGAATCTCTCGAGGTCGGCATGACCCTCAAGGTCGCCTTCGATACCGTCGAGGGCGTCGCCGTACCAATCTTCCGCCCTGCCTAGTTCGATTCGTCCGATCACCCACCCAGCCACAACCGAACGGACCCCAGCGTGACCATCGAAATTCGCCCCGCAACTGCCGATGACCTGCCCGCGCTGAAGCGGCTCCTCGTCCAGTCGCTCGCCCTGCCGATCTCGGACTTCGCCGCGCTCGAACCAGACTTCATGCTCTGCGCCTTCGATGATGGTCGGCCCGCCGCCGCCCACGGCTCATGGCCACTCACCATGCGCTTCAACGGCAAAGCCACCCCCATCTCCGGCGTTACCACCGTCTCCACCGACGTCGTCGACCGCCAGAAGGGCTACCTCCGCAAGCTCGTCACCCAACACTTCGAGGAGCTGCACGAGCAGGGCGAACGCCCCCTCGCAGTCCTCTTCGCCTCACAGGCCGCCATCTACCAGCGCTACGGCTACTCAGTCGTCTCCACCTCGCACAGCTACTCCATCGAGCCTCGCTACATCCAGTTCAACGAACCGCTCGAGGTCCCCGGCACCCTCCGTCACATCGACCCCAGCCCCGAGGCAGACTTCGGCCTGCTCGTCGGCCTCTATCGCGAGTTCCGCGAGCAGCGCACCGGCTACGTCCACCGCGGCAAGGCGATGTGGGACGCCGGCGTCCTCTCCCCCGTCAGCGGCGAGCAGGTGCGCAGCGCCATCGTCTACGAGGAAGACGGCGAAGCGCAGGGCTACTGCCTCTACCGCACAGGCCCCGGACTGACCTCCGATCCGCCCGAGCCGAACCAGCAATGCATCATCGATGACATCGTCTGGCTCAACCCCCGCGCCTACCGCGCCTTCTGGAACAACTTCGCGAAGCTCGCCGTCACCCGTCGCATCGAGTGGTCCCCCGCACCACCGGACGACCCGCTGCCGCACCAGCTCCTCGAGCCACGCCAGCTCCGCGACACCCTCAGCGAGCAGCTACTCGCGAGGATCGTCGATCTCCCCGGTGCATTCCGTGCCCGCGGCTACCAGGAGAGCGAAGCACTCCGCTTCGCCATCACCGACGACCTCTGCACCTGGAACACGGGCCAATGGCAGGTCATCACCGGCCCCGACGACGCCGAGGTCACCCCACTCTCCTCGGGCACCCCGGATATCACCGTCGCCCCCGGCACCCTCGCCATGCTCCTCTTCGGCCAGATCACGGCCACCGAGGCCGCCCGAGCCGGCAAGCTCGACGTCCACGATGAGTCGGCACTCCCACGCTGGGACAAGACCCTCCGCACCATCCACATGCCCTTCACCTCCGACCACTGGTAGCGAGGCAACCGATGACTACAGTCACCACCGAGGCGTCCCAGGCGCTCGTCGGCCAGCCGATCGAAGCCGCCGACACCCCCGCGCTCTACGTCGACCTCGACGCGCTCGACCACAACGCCTCGCTGATGGCGCAACGCGCTTCCGAGCAGGGCGTTGCCTGGCGACCCCATGTCAAAGCCAGCAAGTCCCCCGATCTCGCCAAGCGTCTCCTCGCCAGCGGTGCCCAGGGCATCACCTGCGCCAAGGTTGGCGAAGCAGAAGCCATGGCCGCCGGCGGTATCGATGACATCCTCATCGCCAACGAAATCGTCGGCCCCCAGAAGATCGCCCGCCTCATCGCCGTCGCCCAGCAGGCCCGCCTCTGCGTCGCCGTCGATGACCCGCGCAACATCGAAGAGCTATCGCAAGCCGCCTCCGAGGCGGGCATCACCCTCGATGTACTAGTCGACATAAACATCGGCGCGAACCGCTGCGGCGTAACCCCCGAGGCCGCCCCCGCACTCGCCCGCGCCGTCCTCGACGCCCCCGCGCTCAACCTCCGAGGCCTGATGGGCTACGAGGGCCACGTCGTCGGCATCTCAGACCTCGAGGAGAAAGAGGCGAAGTCACAGATCGCCGCCGAGATCTTCGCCGAAGCCCGCCGCCAGGTGGAGGCCGCCGGCATCGAGGTCGGCATCATGAGCGGCGGCGGCACCGGTAACTACTGGTTCAACATCGCCATGGGCGCAGCCAACGAGCTGCAGGCGGGCGGGGGAGTGCTCCTCGACCGCACCTACCAGGAGAAGATGCGCGTCCCGGACCACCGTCAGTCGCTCTTCGTTCAGGCCCAGATCGTCTCCACCACCGTCCCCGGCCGCGCCGTCGCCGATGCCGGCTGGAAGACCAGCGGCATGCACACCGGCCTCCCCCTCTGCGTCGCCCCCGAGGGCGTCGAGGTGCTCGGCCTCAACGCCGAGCACACCATCCTCTCGCTCGCGGACGGCGTCACCGTCACCCCCGGGGACCGCATCACGATGATCCCCAACTACTCCGACTCCACCATGCTGCTCCACCGCACGCTCTATGCGGTGCGCAACGGCACCATCGAGGCCGCCTGGCCCATCTCCGCTGCCGGAGCCCTCCAGTGAGTCCATCGAAAGTGAGGGCGAAGCTCTCCGCCCGCGACCTCAAGGCCGCGATTCCACAGCTCGAGGGCAGCATCACCGCCGCTGGCCTCGAAGCCCCCGTCACCATCCGCCGCGACGAATACGGCATCCCCTACATCGAAGCCGCCAACGAGCACGACGTCTGGTTCGGTATGGGCTACGCCTGCGCCCAGGACCGCCTCTGGCAGCTCGAGTGGTACCGCCGACGTGGCACCGGCACCTGGGCCGAAGCCGCTGGCCCCGTCGGCGTCGAATCCGACCTCCTCTTCCGCCGCTTCCTCCTCGACGAAGCCTCCCAGGCCGACGTCGACGCGATGTCCCCGGACACCCTCGCGATGTTCGAGGCCTACGCCGAGGGCGTGAACGCCTTCGCCAGCTCCGGCCAGCCACTCCCCGTCGAGTTCGCCCTCACCGGCGTCGACTTCGCTCCCTGGGAGCCATGGCACTCCATCCTCGTCTTCAAGGTCCGCCACGCCATCATGGGCAAGCGCCTGATGAAGCTCGCCCGCACCGAGCTGCTCCGTCGCATCGGCCCGGAGCGCTACGCCCTCCTCGAAGGCATCGAGCCCGAAGGCCTCGATCTCATCCTCCCCCCCGGCTCAGGCGCCTCCGAGGTGCTCCGCCAGAGCGCCGAAGAGCTGATCGCCATGTCCCGCAGCCTCGATAACTTCGGCATCGATGACGGCGGCTCCAACTCCTGGGCCGTCCACGGCAGCCGCACCACCACCGGCAAGCCCATGCTCGTCAACGACTCCCACCGCCCGCTCGATGTGCCCAACGTCTACTGGCAGGTCGGCGTCTCCTGCCCGGACTTCCGCATGTCCGGCGGCGCCTTCCCCGGCTTCCCCGCCTTCCCCCACTTCGGCAGCAACGGCCAGATGGCCTTCAACATCACCCACGGCCAGGTCGACTACCAGGACCTCTACCTCGAACAGTTCGACTCGACGAACCCCAAGCGCTACCGCACCAAGGACGGCTGGGCCGAGGCCCGCGTCCGACGCGAGCGCATCCCCGTCCGCGGCGCCGACCCCGTCACTTCCGAGGTCTTCGTCACCCGCCACGGCCCCATCGTCGCCGGCGACCCGCGCCACGGCCACGCCATCGCCCTCCGCTACACCGCCACCGATCAGCCTTGCGAGCAGTGGGAATGCCTCCGTCCCATGCTCACCGCCAAGACCGTCAAGGCCCTCCACGAAACCCAGCGAGGCTGGGTCGAGCCCGTCAACAACATCGTCAGCGCCGACAACCGAGGCAACATCGGCTACCTCACCCGCGGTCGCGTCCCCGTCCGCGCCTCCACCGCCGGACGTCAGTTCATCGTCCCCGGCTGGACCGGCGAGCACGAATGGACCGGCGACGTCCCCTTCGAACAGCTCCCCCAGTCCATCAATCCCCGCCAGGGCTTCATCGCCACCTCCAACCAGCAGATCATCGATGCCGACGAGCCCTATCTCGCCTACGAGTGGGCCACCGCCGGCCGCGCCAACCGCGTCATCGAATCCCTCGAGGGCAAAGCGAAGCTCTCCCCGGAGGCCATCGCCGATCTCCAGGGCGACACCACCTCCGTCCGCGCCCGCGGCTGGGCCCGCTACCTCGCATCCCGCCCCACGATGACCGGCAACGCCGAACGCGCCCGCGCATTGCTCGCCGGCTGGGACGGCAACCTGCTCCCGGACAGCGCCGAAGCCCTCCTGCACGGCTGCTTCATCCGCTCTCTGAACCAACTGCTGATCGAACCAATCGTCGGCGCAGCCACCTGGGCCTGGATCGCCACCCCCGGCAACACCGGCCCAGAGGGCCTCGTCCGACAGTGGGCCTACAACGTCGGTGCTCAACTCGACCGCCCCGAGCTGAATACCACCCCCGCCTCGGCCGATGGTCGCCCCCTCGTCTCCGTCCTCTCCCGTGTCCTCCCC
>JABIST010000231.1 GCA_018700215.1 Dehalococcoidia bacterium
CGCCTGACCGCGCACCCATCCTCGAAGCCACCTGGCGTGCCATCCTCGACCACCTCGGCGACCCGTCCGAGCTGGTAATCGGCGGCAAATCGATGGGCGGTCGCGTCGCCAGCATGATCGCCGACGACGTCGGCGCACGAGGGCTCGTCTGCCTCGGCTACCCCTTCCACCCACCAGGCAAGCCACAGCAGACGCGCGTCGCCCACCTCGAATCAATCCGCACACCAACCCTCATCCTCCAGGGCGACCGCGACCCGATGGGCAACCCAGCAGACGTCGCAACCTACCCACTCTCGCCAGCAATCGAGCTGCAGTGGATCGAGGATGGCGAGCACTCGTTCATCCCTCGAAAGCGCTCCGGTCGCACCGAGGCCCAGAACCTCTCGGATGCGGCTACAGCCGTGCTCACATTCCTCACGCAACTGCCCCGATAACCAGCAATTCCACTAGTGCGGGCGATTTTGACAGCCTTATGTCAACGCGATCAACTTGGTCCGGCGATCGCCTCACCGAGTCAGCGCTACCACCCGGTGCCAACGAGACCCTTCCACCTCTGAAGACCGTCATCCCCCGTGCCGATAATCGAGAGGTCGGGTGGGCAAACCTCCCTGACTGGAGGCTGGTGGCATGCAGCAACCGATATCGTTCCCGGACGAATCCGAGGACGTTCCCTACGCGGACGAATCTGGCAACCCTGATCAGCCCTTGCCTGACCCAGCCTCGCCCCCGAGTGCCGAGCAGGTCCCCGCCTACACCGAAACTCCAGACTCCGACGACCCCACGCCCTTCCACGCAGTATCCCAGCGGGAAATGCTCATGGCGGAACATCGAGCGCGTGCGCAAGCCCAATTGAGCGACACCTCACCCGAGTCCGAGCTCGCGCTCGACTCCATCGATTTCGACGAAGACATTCTCGCGTTCCCTGGAGCCGAACCTGACACGGCGCTCCCGGGGGGAACCTCCCAGCGCGAAATCATCATGCAGCAGCAGCGAGACATCGTTCTCCGTCAGGCCGGCATCGACCCCGCTCAACACTCCGAGCCCGCACCCGAGGCTTCCGAAGCAACGTCCGGTCGCTGGCTCACCCGTCGCTCCGCCTGGGCAACGCTGGTGATCAGCCTGTCACTGCTCCTGATCTCCGGAGGCGTTGCTGCAACAACGGAGACCAGATCGCTGGATCAGGTCGCCGGTGCGCTCACACCGGACATCGTGGAACGTTGGCTCTCTGAGAACATCTCGACCTTCGGGGATAGCTCCACGCCCGTGCCGGCAGACGCAGCCAGCAATGCTGCGGCTCCGTCCGCAACCGCCGTGGACGCGCCAGCATCAATTGCTCAACCCCTGCGCGCCCAGATCGCGAACACCGCTGGCGCCGGCGTCAGCATCCGTGCCATCTGCATCAACGAAGCGCGCACCGCCGACACTCTCGCCGAAGGCGCTGCCGTGCGCGTTATTGGCCGCGGCGTTGGCGACTGCTCCGGCTGGAGTGTCGTCCGTGCCGGTGCAAAGACAAGCTGGATCGAAAACCGCTTCCTCGCCGCAGCAGCGGTCCGCTAACCAGCCCCAACCACTCCCACGCTCAGGCCCCGGTCCAATCCGGCGCTCGCTTGTCCGCAAACGCCCGAGGTCCCTCAACCGCGTCCGCTGACGCCAGGTGCTGCTGAACGCCGAAGTATGACCGGCTGATCGCACTCTCCAGCGGCAGTGCCATCCCCTCGTAGGCCGCCGTCTTCGTGCCACGCACTGAAAGTGGCGCGCACTCCAGCACCTCCGCCGCCCATCGCTCAGCCGTCGGAAGCAACTCGTCCAGCGGTACCACCTCGTTCACCAACCCCACGCGATAGGCCTCTTGCGCCGAGATCGGTTTCGCCGTCAGCAGCATCCCCATCGCAATCTTCTGCGGAATCTGCCTCGGTAGACGGTGGATACCACCGGCCAGCGCCGCTAGCCCCACTCGCGGCTCCGGAAGCCCGAACTGAGCGTGGTCAGCCGCAATCAGGATGTCGCAGGACAGAGCCAGTTCACAGCCGCCACCCATCGCCCAACCGTTCACCGCGCCAATCACCGGCTTGTCCAGATCAAACCGCTCGGTGATGCCACCAAAGCCCCCGCGGATCGGCCCGGACCCGGTATTGCCCTGAGCACCGCCAGCATTCCGCGCCGCCGTCGCCTTCAAATCATTCCCTGCCGAAAAGCCGCGCGAACCAGCCCCCGTCAGAATTGCCACCCACAGATCGGCGTCTCCGGCAAAGTCATCCCACACCGCCGACAGCTCTCTCGAGGCGTCCGGATGCAGCGCGTTCAGCACCTCCGGCCGGTTAATCGTCACGTGCGCCACCCGGTCCCGCTTCTCGTAAATCACAAAGTCGTAACTCATCCCCAACCTCCTCATAGCCGCTGCGCCAGCAGTGTCGCGGCAGTTCCTACCAAATCGCAACCTACCGAATGGGAACCCCGCACAGTACTCAGTCGTTGATCACCTACGTCGCACGGCCAGCGCCGCCGCCGAAAGGAAACATCGATGGGTTCCACCCGAACGATACTCGCTGCACTGATCGTCACCCTGGCGTTCCTGCCCGCCGTGGCCGCCGCCCAACAGCCGATCGACCCACCGATGCCCCCAGACCCATGCTTCAACTGCTGGTGGCCCTCGCTCTCCGTCGCACACCTCGACCGTTTCGATGCGCAGCTCGAGGTCACCGATGGCCTGCTCGTCTCGCGCTACCGCCTGGAACTCTCGAATCCCTCCCAGGGCCTCGCCGAAGGCCGCGTCGTCGTCCCAGTTCCTCCAGGAAGCTCCGTCACGGACCTCCTCCTCTCAGGTGGCCCTGAGGCGCTGGAGGGCCGCCTCATGGGCGCCACAGAAGCCGTACAGCTCTACGACGACATCGTCGCCCGCCTGATCGATCCCGCACTGCTCCGCTCGCTCGGCGATGACCTCTACGAGGTCCGCGCGTTCCCCGTGCCCGCCGGCGAGGAACGCTCCGTCAGCTTCACAGTCACCAGCCCACTCGTCGCAATCGACGAACAGGTCCTCGCCGAAATCCCCTGGGCGCGCATGTCGCCCCGTCCCGCCGCCGCCGCCGTCACCATCGACATCGATGTCCCGTGGGAGGCGCGTTCGATCCTCGCTCCCGGCCTCAACCTCGACGTGGACCGCCACGGCGATGGAGCACTCACCGCAAGCTGGGAGTCCGGCGACAGTTGGAACCCCGCAGCCAGCTTCCGAGCCTACGTCGCGGGCGGTGAAGGCCTCGTCGCGACGCGCGCCCTGACCTACCGCGAGACCGGCGACGACGGCTTCTTCGCTCTACTGTTCGCCCCCGCGCTCGAAGTAGACGAAGCGATCGCCCGAGACATCGTCCTGGTCCTCGATACCTCCGGCTCCATGGAAGGCGAGAAGGTCCAACAGGCTCGCGACGCCGCCGCATACGTCCTCAACCACCTCGGCGACGACGACCGCTTCGCCGTGGTCAGCTTCGCCCGACGCGTCAACGTCTACGGCGACGGCCTCTCCGAAGCCTCCCAGGCGGACGACGCGCTCGGCTTCGTCCACAACCTCCACGCCTCCGGTGGCACCAACATCGCCGGCGCACTCGAGACCGCCTTCGAACTCCTGCCCGGCGACCGACCCGCCACCGTGATCTTCCTGACCGATGGCCTCCCCACCGTCGGAGTACAAGACGCCGCAGCCATCCTCGAACTCGCCCAGAGCGAGGCGCCGGACCGCGCCCAGCTCTTCGCCTTCGGCGTCGGCTACGACGTCGACACCGTCCTGCTGGATTCCCTCGCAACTCGCTTCGTCGGCACCAGCCACTACGTCACGCCCGATGAGCGAATCGACACCGAGGTGGGTCGCCTCTACGAGCGCATCTCCACACCAGTACTCACAGACCTGCGCATCGAAATCGATGGCGGTCAGGTCACGGCAATCGCCCCGCACGAACTCGGCGGCCTCTTCGCCGGTCAGCAGGCGCTCCTCACCGGGCGCTACAGCGACCCGGGTTCCATGCTCGTCACCGTCACCGGCAACTCCTCCGCCGGCCCTGAGCGCTTCGAGTACGAGGTCACCCTCCCCGCCCGCTCCACCGCCGAACCAGCCGTCGGCCAGCTCTGGGCGCAACGCCGCGTCGCGGACCTCCTGACCGAGGTCCGTATCGAAGGTGCGCGCGCCTCCCTCATCGACGAAGTCGTCGAACTGGCAACACAATTCGGCATCGTCACCCCATACACCGCCTACCTCGCGGAGGAACCGCAAATGGCCCTCGACGCCGACTTCGCGGCGAACCGAGTAGCAGCCGAATCAGCCGCAGCGCCTGCCAGCGGGGCAGATGCCGTCGCCGGCGCATCAGACCTCGAGGCGCTGCGTGACGGCTCCTTCTCCGGCAGCGCAGTCGAGACCGTGCGCCAGCTCGGCGCCCACAGCTACTACTGGATCGATGGCGCCTGGGTGCGCGATGGCTACCAACCTGATCTCGCCATCGAGTCGATCACCATCGGCTCCGCCCAGTTCGCCGCCCTCATCGAAGCGGCGCCGGAACTCGCGGCCGCCGCCGCCCTCGGGCAGCGCGTGATCGTGCCCGGCCCGGAGGGATGGGTC
>JABIST010000370.1 GCA_018700215.1 Dehalococcoidia bacterium
CCACGCCCGGCGCACCGGCCAGCGTCATCTCCTGCTTGAAAATGAACTGCTCAATCGGCGTCAGACCCGCGCCGCCGTACTCCTTCGGCCAGTGCGGGGCCACCCAGCCCTTGCTTGCCAGCGCGTCCTGCCATTCTTGCGCGCGCTGCTGCTTCGCCGGGTCGTCGGACTTGCGGTCCTGAATCCAGTCGCCGCCGTCTTCGTAGGCAGTCGGCAACCCGGTCTCAATCAGCCCCTGCACTTCACCGCGAAACGCGGCCTGCTCAGGCGTGTCTTTCCAGTCCATCGCTCACACTCTCCTCGCTGGCGGGGAACACGGTCCGCGGCGCACGTCGCACTCGCGGCTCATCCCCTGGCGGGCGCGCGCTCCCGAGGAACGCACATATTTCGGCGATTCTCGTTGCACTCACCTGCCTTGTCAATAAACACCAGCGACAGCGGCTGGCCGGTCACGTCTGCGAAGGAAGGCACAGACGTGACGCACGAGGAGAGAAAAGGGGCCTCGAGCGCCACGTCGTGCGTCTGAACGCTGGGCGGATCGCTACGCCAACAGCCGCAACAGCGAGTTGCCCAACTGGTTCGTCTGCGACAGCAACGAGATCTGCGCCTCGTACTGGATCTTCAGCGCCGCGAACCGCACCGTCTCCGCCGCCACATCCGTATCCCGGATCCGCGACTCTGCTGCCGACAGGTTTGTTACCCGCGACGCCTGGCTGTTGATCGCGAAGTCGAACTGATTCTGCGAACCACCGAGACGTGCCTGCTCTGAGGTCACCTGGTCCAGCGCCGCATCAATCGAGTCGAGCAGTGTGTTCGCTTCGCCCACCGTCGCCACGGCTTGATCATCACGGACCAGGTCCGCGATGTCCGCACCGCCACCGGATCCGATCGTCCGAGCCAGGATCTGCCCGCTGAAGTCCACGCTGATGTCATCGCCCACATCGCTACCGACTCGGAACGATGTGGTGGCCGTATCACCGGTCGTCACCACGGCGCTGCCGTTCAGGCCCGCTGCGATGTCTGCCGCGCTGATATTGCCATCCCCACCGCCACCCTGAACCGCGGTCAGGTTCAGCTCCACTCCGAGCAGATCGAAGTCCAGCGTCGCCGTCGAGCCGTCGCCGTTCAGATCCGTCATCGTGATCGTCTGCGTCTCGCCACTGCCAACAGCCGTCAGCGTCACGTCGTTACCCACCACCGTTGCGTTGTAGGTCTCGTTCGCATCCGCCACGCGCACGTTGATACCAACGTTCACCGTATCGGCATCGCTACCGTCATTGATCGGCCCGATCACGCTCGCCGTCGAGATGTTGAACGCGCCAGTCAGCAGCGAATTTCCGTTGAACGTCGTGCGACCCGCGATGTTGTCGATCTCATTGCGCAGCGACACCAGTTCAGCGCCAATCGCCGTGCGCTGGTCCGCGGACAGCGCGCCATCACCGGCGTCGACCGCCAGCTCGCGCATCCGCTGCAGAATCGCCGTCGTCTCCGTCAGTGAGCCGTCCGCCGTCTGAATCATCGACACGCCATGCTGCGCGTTCGCGATCCCCTGCTCGGCACCCCTGATCTGTGCTCGCATTCGCTCGCTGATAGCCAGCCCCGATGCATCGTCCGCTGCTCGGTTGATGCGGAACCCGCTCGAAAGCCGTTCCGTCGATCGCAGCATCTGCATCTGGGTGAACATCATCTGCCGTTGGATGTTCCCCGCGGAGAACCCCGCACCAAATGTGAAAACCATCGCGTCCTCCTGACGCTGTGGCGACCCCAATGAGTCACCTGTCCCGTGCGCGATTCGTCCCTAAATCGCAATCACACGGACCACTGACGACCAAGTAGACGTCGCCCTATCGGGATTGTCGGTCGCCCTCCTTATTCCCTGAACCCCTCATTTCAGTCGGAAAACAACCCGTAGAACCGGCCTCAAATACCACTACGCCCAGGACTCAAGCCATACGTAATAGCTATTACCGCGAACCGCCCCGCGCGCACAAACAGAAGAGGTGCCCTCTCGAGCACCCCTTCCCTGAAATTCAACGTTCGAGGTGGAAACTACCCCCGAAGTAGAGTTCCCCCGGCGCCAGCCGTGCGCGGCTCCTAGCCGCGCGGGAGACCCAGTCCGCGCGTCGCGATGATGTTCCGCTGAATCTCACTCGATCCAGCCGCAATCGTCGATGCGACAGAGAAGACATAAGAGCGAGTGAAGTCACCATCCAGCGGTGCGTACGCGTTCTCTTCGGCGCCGGACACGTCCGTCACGCTGTCCGTGTGCCCCCAGAACTGCGCGTATTGGCCAAGCACTTGCGTACCCGTCCGCGCCAGCTTCTGGTTCAGCTCCGAATTGAAGAGCTTCGAGGTCGAAGCCTCATAGTTCGGAATCTGCCCGGCTGCCTGCATCGAAATGATCCTGAAGCTGAAGTTGAACTGCACTTCGCTCTCAATGAAGCACTCAGCCACCTGGTGCCGCAGCGCGTCGGACTCGTTCAGGCGGGATCGCTCCTGCCCCTCGTCCGTGTGCACGTAGTCGATTAGCTTCTGAATCGTCTTCCGGCTCGAAATCGCCCCGGTGATGTTGGAGCGTTCGAAGTCCAGCAGCGTCGCACCCACGTACCAGCCGCGGTTCAGCTCACCAACCACGTTGAGAGCCGGAACCCGCACGTCCTCGAAGAACGTCTCGTTGAACGTGTGGTTCTGCGCCATGTCGATCAACGGCCGGATCGAAATCCCCGGCGTGTCCATCTTCATCAGCATGAACGAGATGCCACGATGCTTCGGCGCCTCTGGGTCGGTTCGCGTCAGCACGTACAGCCAGTCCGCGTACTGCGCCCCACTCGTCCAGATCTTCTGCCCGTTCACAACGAAGTCGTCGCCATCGCGAACAGCACGCGTCTGCAGCGATGCCAGGTCCGATCCAGAGCCCGGCTCTGAGTACCCCTGCTGCCAGTTCACCTCACCCGAAAGAATCTTGGAGAGGTGCTCTTCTTTCTGCTCATCCGTTCCATGAACAATGATCGTCGGCCCAAGCTGGCTCACGCCTTGGCCACCTACCGCCGGCGCACCCGCGATCGTCATCTGCTGCTTGAAAATGAACTGCTCGATCGGCGTCAGCCCGGCTCCGCCGTATTCCTTCGGCCAGTGCGGCGCAATCCAGCCCTTGTCGGCCAGCGCCTGTTGCCATGCCAACGCTCGACCACTCACCGCCGGGTCGTCCGATTTCCGGTCCGCAACCCAGTTGCCGCCGTTCTCGTAGCCCGCCGGCAACCCGTTGTCGATCAGCTCCTGCACCTCGGCGCGAAACGTCGCCTGCTCGCTTGAGTCGTTCCAGTCCATGTCCATACCCTTCGATGGCAGGCGTCAGCTACCGACAAACGTTCGGTGCTCGCCCAGTCGTCAGTGCCGTGATCCTGTGCTGTCAGCTACGCGGTGTCAATCACACTGGACTCGCCCCGCCCCACGCGGCAGCCGCGCCCGTCGTTCTCGGTCACTTCCCACTGGCTAGTAGTGAATCGCAGTCCCGGCCCCGCCACCCACTGCGATCGCGTCCCCATTGATCGCAATCGACCTCGGCGACGAAAGAAACGCGATCACGCTCGCCACCTCCTCCGCCGTCACCAGGTGACGAATCGAATTTCCCGAGGCGAACTGTTGCTCCGCCTCCTCCACCGAAATTCCCTGCGCCTCGGCTCGCGCCGCGAACAACTCTGGCATTCGCTCCGTATACGTCATCCCCGGATGCACCACCGTTACGTTGATCCCGTCCGGTCCCAGTTCGTTCGCCAGGTTCTTCGTCAGCGCCGCCACCGAGACGTTGCGCATGCTCCCAATCGTCGAACCCGCACTCCGCGCAGCCAGTCCCGAGATGTTCACGATCCGCCCCCACCCCTGCTGCTTCATGTGCGGTGAGACAGCCTGCGCACACCGGATGTATCCCAGCACCTTCACGTTCATGTCCGCCCAGAATGCCTCGGCCGTAATCGCCTCCAGCGCCGGCGGCGGACCGCCACCCCCGGGCACCGCCGCGCTATTCACCAGCACGTCCACCCGTCCGAACTCGGCGACCACCGCGTCCACCATCGATCGCACCGAGCTGTCGTCACCGGTATCGACGATCACCGGCAGAATCCGCTGCCCCGTCTCCTCGCCCAGCTCTACCGCCGTCTCCCGCAGCGTCTCCTCCGTCCGAGCTGCAATCGCCACGTCCGCGCCCTCCGCCGCCAACTGTCGCGCCACCGCCTTCCCGATGCCCCGGCTCCCGCCAGTCACAATCGCCACCTTGCCAGCTAGTTCGAGGTCCATCGATTACTCCCAGGCTCTTCGCTACAGGACGCAGTCGCAGATTTGCAAAGAGGCGGGCCCGTGAACCCGCCTCTGTCGCAGCGACCGCTCAGTTGCTCTCTAGTTCAGCATCAACCCCTTCGGCACATCCTCGATCTCCGACAGCGGAATCGCTTCCAGCTCGTCCAGCACCGCCTCGATCGGGTCGCGATCGCCCGAGGCGCCAGTCGCCGGCGGCAGATCGAACTGTTCCGCGAACCGTCCGTACGCCTCCAGCGAGTTGCCGTACTTCGAATGCCCAGCCGTGTGCTTCGCGCACGCCAGCAACAACCGGTCACGGTCCGGCGACGACGTCCGCCCGTAGTCCTCGATCATGCACAGCCCAATTTCCTGGTTGTGCGGGTCGTTGCCCTGTTTCGCCGCACCCAGCGCCAGCGTCCCGATCAGTGGTCGTCGCTCATGTCCCGCGTCCAGGTAGGCCTGCACCCAGCTCGCCGCCTCGTCCGGCTCCAGCGCCGCCATCGAGCGATCCAGCTCCGTCAGCAACTGATCCCGCGACATCCCATCTGCCGAGGCAGGTGCCCGGAACACCGGCTTCCCATTTCCCGGCGAGTTCCGCACCCACATCGCGCACTGATTGATGAACGAACCCGCCACGAACAGCAGCTTCGTCTTGTGCTTGTGCTCGAAGTTCTGGAAGAACCACGCCAGCGTGTTCGTGTACTCGTACCCGTGCTGCGGCATCGAGAAGCTCGGCCCCTCGCCGCAGCGCAATACCACCTCTGCCGCCGCCACCTGGATCGTGTCCAGGATCTGCTTCGGCGACCGCCCAGCCTTCAGCAACGCAATGATCGCCTCAATGTAGGACGGTTCCGGCTCCTCCAGCAGCGACCGCTTCAGTCCCTCGCGCTCTGCCGATGACAGCTCAGCCGTCTGCGCGAATAGCCGCTCGTCCACCCCGCTCAGCACCGTCGCTGCCAGC
>JABIST010000423.1 GCA_018700215.1 Dehalococcoidia bacterium
GCTTCATCCGCGAGGTGCAGCCTGGCGAGGTGGTGCGCGCCGATGCGGAGGGCCTCACCTCATGGTTCCCGCTGAGCCGGCGAGATATCGATGTGGTGCCGGCGCCGCAGAAGCTTTGCCTGTTGGAGTTCATCTACTTCGCGCGACCCGACTCCCGCATGGGTGGTGAGCTGTTGCATCCGGCACGGATGCGCATGGGGGCGGCCGTCGCTCGCGAGCACCCCGTGGATGCGGATCTGGTGATCGGCGTGCCGGATTCGGCGACCGCAGCGGCGATCGGCTACGCGCAGGAGGCCGGGATCCCCTACGCCGAGGCGCTGATGAAGAATCGCTACGTTGGGCGGACGTTCATCCAGCCTGATCAGCGCCTCCGCGAGCAGGGCGTGCGACTCAAGTTCAATCCGCTCCCCGAAGTGATCGAAGGCAAGCGTCTGATCGTCGTCGACGACTCGATTGTGCGAGCGACGACCACGCCGCGCATTGTGAAGCTGTTGCGCGATGCTGGGGCGGCCGAGGTGCACACGCGCATCACCTCACCGCCGATCATGAATCCGTGCTTCTACGGCGTCGACATGGCGAGTCGTGCGGAGCTGATCGCCGCCCACAAGAACGTCGATCAGATTCGCGAACACATCGGCGCGGACTCGCTGGGCTTCCTCTCGATTGAGGGCACGATCGCGGCGACTCGGATGCCGGAGGGTGGCCAGTGCACCGCGTGCTTCACTGGCGATTACCCGAGCGAGGTGCCGCTCCAGCTCGACAAGCTCGCCCTTGAGGCTGACGAGACAGGTGACCGACATTCGCTCCCGGTGCTCGAGCGGGTGGAGGTCTGAGCCGCTCGCTTCCGCACACCGCAATCGGCGGTACCCTTCCCCTCTCTTCGAGTTACTCCCCCCACCGGATGACACTATGACCGAGCCCCGGACCACGCCGTTGCGCTATGTGGACGCTGGCGTTGATGTGGACGCTGCCGACGCCACCGTGAAGCGATTCGCCGCGATTGCCGCGCGAACCATGCGGCCCGAGGTGATCTCTGGCGTGGGACCGTTTGCTGGCCTTTTCGGCGTCCCCACCGGGTATCGCGAGCCGGCGCTCGTTGCCAGTGCCGATGGTGTGGGTACCAAGATTCTGATCGCCACCGCGCTGGGTCGTTACAACACCGTTGGCGCCGATCTGGTGAACCACTGCGTGAACGACATCCTGACCGTCGGCGCCCGCCCGCTCTTCTTCATGGACTACATCGCCACGGCAGATCTCTCGCAGGATCACCGCGTCGACCTCGTCAGCGGCATTGGCGATGCCTGCGCTGCGCAGAACGTGGCACTGCTGGGCGGCGAGACGGCCGACATGCCCGACCTCTACCGCTCGGGCGACTTTGACCTCGCTGGCTTCATCGTCGGCGTCGTTGAGCGCGATCAGGCGATCGACGGCTCACGGCTGGCCGAGGGTGACACGCTCGTCGCGTTGCCCTCAGGCGGGCTCCAGACGAACGGCTACTCGTTCGTGCGCGAGATCTGGGCGCTGGGTAAAGGGCTCGGTGACGAGCATGACCGAGAGGCACTGGAGACGGTCTACGAGGAGTTGGGTGGCTCGCTCGGTGACGCGCTGCTGGCGGTGCATCCGTCGTTCCTCGATGAACTGGGTCCGTATCTCGGTGACATCCACGGCATCGCGCACATCACCGGCGGCGGTATCCCCGGCAACCTCTCGCGGCTGTTCACCGGCGACGCCGTACACCTCGCAGGACGGATCGACGCCGACTCGTGGACCGTGCCTGAGCTGTTCCAGTTGATCCAGCGCACCGGTGGCGTGGAGGACGGCGAGATGTATCGCGCCTTCAACATGGGCGCTGGCATCATCGTCGCGGTCGATGATGCCGATGCAACGAAGCTGATTGAAACGGCACCTGGTGCATGGCGCATCGGCGAAATCGTGACCCGTGAGGCGGACGAGCCCGCGGTCCAGGGGCTGCCCGACTAGCGAACCAGAGGGGGTGCGAGGTGCGTGCAATCCTCGCTGTGTACGACAAACGTGGCGTCGCGGACTTTGCTCGCGGACTGCACGAGCTGGGCATCGAACTGGTCGCCACCGGCGGTACCGCCCGCACCATTACCGAAGCCGGGCTGGATGTCACCGAAGTAGCAGATCTGACCGGCAGCCCGGAAATGCTGGGCGGCCGCGTCAAGACCCTCCACCCAAAGGTCCATGGCGGCATCCTCTACCGCCGCGGCCTCGCCGAAGATGAGGCGGAGGTCGAGCGCTACGAGATTCCCTCGATCGATATCGTCGCCAGCAACCTCTACCCGTTCATCGAGACGATCACCGCAGGTAGCCCGTCGCTCGGCGACGCACTCGAGCAGATCGACATCGGCGGACCGACGCTGATCCGCGCCGCCGCCAAGAACCACCCGTGGGTGCTTCCTGTCGTCGACCCAGACGACTACGACGCGATCCTCGAGGCATTGCGTGCCGCGAACGGCGATCCTGCGGGCGTGACGGCCGAGGTTCGCCGTCGCCTCGCCGCGAAGGCATTCCAGCACGTCGCCCACTACGACACAGCCGTGGCCGAGTACCTGCGAGCGGACGACGATCCGTTCCCCGCTCAGCTCACCGTCGCCGCCACCCGCCGCGAGGAGCTGCGCTACGCCGAGAACCCGCACCAGCGTGGGGCGTTCTATCGCCACGATTCCGTCCGTGTCCCTGCCGAGGGCCTGGGCGGGTTTGAGCAACACCACGGCAAGCAGATGTCCTACGTGAATTTCCTGGACGCGGACGCGGCCTACAACCTGGCCTGCGACTTCGACGATCCAGCGATCGCGATCATCAAACACACCAATCCGGCTTGCTTTGCACTCGGTGACGAAGGCTCAAGTGTGGCGGCGCTGTACGAGCGTGCGCTCTCCGAGGGCGACCACCTCTCCGCCTACGGTGGAATTGTGGCGACGAATCGGATCGTGGACATGGAGTTCGCGACCGCGCTGCGGGACGTGCTCAGCCCAGGTGCCGGCACGCGCATGTTTTACGAGATTGTGGTTGCGCCCGGATACGAACCAGACGCGCTTGAGCACCTGAAGAAGAAGTCGAAGGACCTGCGGATTCTCACTGCTCCGCTGGGCGAGCCACGCCGCGCACGGCTTGAGGTGCGCTCGGTTCGAGGCGGACTGCTGGTGCAGGACAGCGACGTTTCGGACGATCGCGAGTTCAAGGTGGTGAGCGAGCGACAGCCGAGCGAAGCGGAGCTGGCGGACCTGCGCGCCGCGTGGATCATCTGCAAGCACGTGAAGTCGAACGCCGTTGCCTTCGTGAAGGGCCGCGTGCTGATCGGCATGGGCGCCGGGCAGCCGAACCGGGTTGGCAGTGCGGAACTCTGTCGCGAACAGGCCGGTGAGCGCGCTCAGGGCGCCGTGGCGGCGACAGATGCGTTGATCCCGTTCCCTGACACCGTAGAAGTCTGCGCGGCCGCTGGCTGTACGGTGGTGGCTCACACCGGCGGCTCGATTCGCGACGACGAGTCTGTTGCCGCGGCGAACGAGCTGGGTGTGTCGTTGGTGGTCACCGGCGTTCGGCACTTCCGACACTAGGCTGAGGCAGCAGGACGAGACACGAGACGACGCTGATGGCCACTGTTGATCTGGTAATCCCCTGCTACAACGAGGCACATGTGATCGCGGACAGCGTCGGGCGGACGCTCGCCTTCCTCGATGCGCATCCCGAGCACGAGTGGCGCATCGTGATCGCGGACAACGCATCGACGGACGGCACGCTGGACGTGGCTCGCGAGCTGCAGGCGGCTCATCCGGGTCGCGTCGCAGCGCTACACATCCCGGTGAAGGGCCGTGGGCTGGCGTTGCGGAACGCCTGGCTGACCTCGGATGCCCAGGTGAGCGCATACATGGACGTGGATCTCTCCACTGACCTGAAGCACCTACCGGAGCTGATCGATCCGCTGGCGGCAGACGAAGCAGACGTCTCATTCGGTACGCGCCTCGACGCACGGTCCGAGACGGTGCGCGGTTGGCGTCGCGAGTTCACCTCGCGGAGCTACGTCTTTATCCTGCGCTGGCTCGGCGGCCTGCGGGTCAGCGACGCGCAGTGCGGATTCAAGGCGATTCGTACCGACGCTGCTCGCGCGCTGCTGCCGGTGGTCGAGGACACAGGGTGGTTTTTCGACTCGGAACTGTTGCTCGTCGCTCAGCACAATGGCTATCGATTGCACGAGGTACCGGTGAAATGGATTGATGATCCGGACAGTCGTGTGAACATCATCAAGACCGCGACTGGCGACCTCAAGGGCCTATGGAGACTGCGTCGTGGTGGCATACCATCGGCCGTTCGCTAACGCGCTCGTGGTTGATCGGCCAAATTTGGTGTCCGGTCTGGGGGCGGTGTTCTTGACCCTATTTCGTGCGCTGGCTACTGTTCGGCGTGCCTCCTGAGATCTCGGGAGGTCGCGCATGCGCGGGCAGCGGGCTCGTGCTGACAGGAGGCGGACGATGCTCGGCGAAGGCGAAGGCCTTGAGCTGATCGCAGTGTTCGTGACGTTCATGGTGTCTCTGGCCATCATGGTCGTGCTTGGCAAGTGGTGGGAAGCGTAGCGTTGTTGAAGCGCTGCGCTCCGAGGTTCGTCGACGAGGGACTGGGGTAGTCAATGGCGACGACGGAACGACCGCAAGGTCAATCGCTGGGTGATCGTCTGTACGACGGCGCCTTCAAGAATCGACTCTGGCGCTCCATTTTCCGCTCCGGATATCCGAACACGCCGCGAAACCAGATGCTGGCGGTCGCGACGAACGTGTTCCTCCACCTCCACCCCACACGCATTCACCGAACCCACGTCAAGATCACCCACACGTTCTGCCTTGGTGGCCTTTCCTTCTTCCTCTTCCTGGGTCTGACGATCACCGGTGTGCTGTTGATGTTCTATTACGTGCCGTCCATTGAACGGGCGTATGGAGACATCCTCCGACTGGAGACGGACGTTCGCTTTGGTCAGTTGTTGCGCAACCTGCACCGCTGGATGGCACACGGGATGGTGTTGACGGTGCTGATGCACATGATGCGGGTGTTCTACACGGGCGCGTACAAGCCGCCACGTGAGTTCAACTGGGTTGTGGGCGTGGTGTTGCTGGTACTGACGCTACTGCTGTCCTTCACGGGCTACCTGTTGCCGTGGGACCAGTTGGCGCTGTGGGCGATCACGGTTGGTACAAACATGATCGGGTCCGCCCCGCTGCTGGGTGAGCCCAACCGCTTCGTGCTGGTTGGTGGCTTCCAGGTTGGTCAGGCGGCACTCATTCGGTTCTATACATTGCACGTCATTGGGTTGCCGCTGGTTGCAGCAATCTTCATGGCCGTGCACTTCTGGCGAATTCGGCGCGACGGCGGCCTCGCACGGCCGCTCTAGTCGACACGAGGTTGGATCGGGACAGGATGACTCATGGCCGTTGCTGAACAGGCTCAGCCAACATCACAGGCGGTACGTGGGCGGCAACGTCGCGCGCGCGAAGAAGAGCTGTTGGTCTGGCCAGACCTGGTATTCATCGAGTTCATCTCGGCGGTGCTGTTCATCGGCACGCTGGCGATTCTCTCGGTACTGGTGGACGCGGTGCTGTTGGATCAGGCGAATCCGGCCGTTACGCCGAACCCATCCAAGGCCCCTTGGTACTTCCTGAACCTGCAGGAGCTGTTGCTGCACATGCACCCGGCGCTGGCCGGAGTGATCGTGCCAACGATCGCATTGATCGCACTGGGCGCGATTCCTTACTTCGATAACAACAACGTGGGGCAGGGCGAGTGGCTGAGTACGCCGCGCGCGTGGCCGAACCTGGTCGTCGGCGCGGTTGTTGGCGCCGTCGGCACGCTGCTGCTCGTCTTCTACGACGCCTCGATCCACGTCCGCATCTTCGAGTGGGTCGCCAACCCAGGGCAAAACCGATATCTGACAGACGGCACGACCGTGAACACCGAGTTCACTCCCTGGCCCGAAGCACTTGCGTTCTTGAAGAGCGTGCGATCGATTCAGACGGAGTTGGATTGGCCTACCTGGCTCACCCAGATTCCGCTGGGCTCCAAGGTGTTGCGCACCGATCTGCTTGGCCTACCGGCGATTGATCTCGATGTGAACATGGCTGCCGTGTTGGTGGAGCAGATGATCCCGGTTTCCGCGATGGTGGGGTTGCCGCTGTTGTTGGCTGCCGTCGCCTCGAAGATTGGGCTGGCTCAAACCAAGCGCGACCACATGATTCTCGCCTTTAGTGGATTCATCGCCGTCTACGTAATGTTGACCATTGTCGGTACGTTCTTCCGAGGCGAAGGCCTTGAGTTGGTGCCGTACACAATCTACGCGCATGGGTAGCCGATCCCAGCGTCGCGTCATGAACGCGACCGTGGGAGGGAGCAAGCAGTGACGAACGAGACCGAGTCCGTCGAAGCGTCCGTTGAGGCCGAGAGCGCGGTCTCGACGGAATCTTGGCGCCAGGCGCTCGCGTCGCGACGGACGGAACTGGCAGAGCCAGAGTCCGTGCCGGCGACGCAGGCAGCGCCACTGGATTACGACGCATCGCGCCGTAACTTCATTCGCGCATCGTTCTGGACCGGCCTGGGTGTCACGGTGATGGGTGGTCTGGGCCTGTTTGTAGACTTCATCTACCCGCGAAACGTGAAGGGGTTCGGTGGTCCTGTTCCCGCGGGGAACGCCGCGGACTACGAGGTAGGCGGCCTTCCGGTGCACAACCGGGCCGGCCAGTTCTGGATCGCGAACCTGGATCCGACTGACAGTGCGGACAACGGAACTGACGGGGCGGCCGGCCTGCTGGCGCTCTGGCGCAAGTGCCCACATCTTGGCTGCACGGTCCCGTGGGAGCCATCGGCGGTTGTAGAGGTTTCGTCCGAGTCCGGTTGGTACAAGTGTCCTTGCCACGGGTCCACGTATACGCGTTCCGGGATCCGCGTGTTCGGCCCGGCGCCGCGCTCGATGGATTCGATGGCGATTGAGATTGATGACGCGGGCAACGTCACGGTCCAGACCGGGTCCGTCACATCGGGTGGACCTGACAACCCGGAGCGGGCGGTGCAACACCCGCTCCTACCGAGCTAGCCGAGAGCGACAGGGTCAGCAGTGAATAGTCGTCCGGTCTGCGAAACGGTGAGTGCATGAACACGAGCAAGCAAGTCAACGCGATGATCGGCCTGATGCTGGTCGTGGTCATTATTTTCGCGGCGAATGTGTTCAATGAACCCAATCGCGCGGAGACGGCTCGCGAGCACCAGATTGAGACGTTCGCAACCCGGGGCGCTGAGATTTTCGTTGCCAATTGCCGCAGCTGCCACGGCCTTGAGGGCCTTGGCCTGGAGGAGGGCGCGATTGGGCCGGCACTGAACAGCAGCGCATATCTGATTCTGGGCGAAGGCAATGGGTACGGCGTTGACGAGACTCCCGCGGGCGTTGCGGAGGGGATTCGCACGTTCCTGGGCGATTCGATTGCTTGTGGTCGCAAGGGCACGGCGATGCCGGTCTGGTCCGAACACTTTGGTGGTTCGCTCTCCGACCAGCAGATCGACTACCTCGTGACGTTGATTACTGAGGGACGCTGGGACATCGTCGAAGAAGTCGCGCATGAGCACGACTCTCACCTGGATCCGGTTCCGACGCGCGACGACATTCTCTCCGATGGATCTGGTGTGGCGATCACGAAGGAAAATTGTGGTCAGTACGACGGTCTAACGGCGCGCCCGTTCCGCGAGCGCGACCCGTTCGCCGGGATGTCGAGTGGTGATGGTGATGGCACAGCGGAGCCGACCGCCACAGCCGAGCCCGGCGGTGGCGGACCGGCGGATGCGATGGTCCAAGGCCTGCCAATTGCCGACTACTTCCTGGTGAGTTGCTCCGCCTGTCACGGAGCGAACCGCGCTGGTATTCCCGGCGTCGGCCTTCCACTCACACCCGACGTGCTGACTGAGCCGGACGAGTTCTACTTTGACACGATCAAGGACGGCCGAGCCGGGACCGTGATGCCGCCGTGGGGTTCGCAGGGGTTGACGGACGATGACATCAACGCACTGGTGCAGTGGATCAAAAACGTCGAGCCATAGCGAAAAGCGTGAGAGCGCTGGATCGTGACGCGCAGGTCGGCTTATGTTTACCGACCTGATGACGGAATGTTTGAGTGAAGATCACACGGGGGGTGAGATGGCAGCAGTTACAGGAAAGCGCTACAAGTGCACGGATTGCGATGCGGAATTTATCGTGACCCGCGGATCTGACGAAGGTGAACTGCGCTGTGGCGACTCGCCGCTCGAGCAGCTGTAGCAGGGGGCGGAACAATGGCTGTTGCACTGGGTAAGCGTTACAAGGACGAGACGACCGGCGTTGAGGTGCTCTGCATCAAGCCGGGCGAATGCAATTTGAACGTTGACGGACGCGGCATGGAAGAACTCCAGCCGAAGGTTCTGCCGTCGGCTGACTAAGTCGGTACCGGGGGCTCCGCATTGACGGAGCCCGGAACTGTCTTCTACGATTCTTGATGCGCACCATGAGGTGCGCATCGTCGCGATCGGCGTTTTTGAACTGACGTGTTGCGTCGGGTCACGCCGAGGGAGGTCTACAGCGCACGTGGCAGAAGTAAGACTAGGTGAGTCTGAGTCGTTGGACGCGGCTCTGCGCCGTTTCAATAAGCGTGTGCAGTCCGAGGGCATCCTGACGGCAGCTCGCCGCCACGAGTTCTACGAGAAGCCCTCCGAACGACGGAAGAAGAAGGAAGCGGCTCGTCGCCGCAAGCTGCGCAAGGCCGTCATCAAGGCCGAGAAGCGCCGCGAGGTCTTCTAGCGCGACCGCAGTTGCGCGCTATACGAGACACATTCAATTCTGATCGTGGTGTAGCCGGACTTGGTCAAGTTCGGACTGACTGTCGATATCTAAATGAGCGACCGCGCCGGTGCACCGCTATCATGGCGCCCGGCGCGTTTCGATCGGAGGATTCGTGGCAACACTGAGCGAGACGATTCGTAGCCAGATGCTGGATGCCACACGTGCGCGCGACAACGTGCGGCGGGACACGCTGCGCCTGTTGGTTGCCGCTGTGGAGAACGGTCGGATCGACGCCGGTCACGATCTGTCCGATGACGAGACCCTTCGCGTATTGCAGAAGGAAGCCAAGCAGCGACGCGAGTCGATCGTGGAGTACCGCAAGGGCAACCGCGAGGACCTGGTCCAGCAGGAGCAGCAGGAGCTGGAGATCATTGAGACGTACCTGCCCGCGCAGCTCAGCGATGACGAGGTCCGTGAGCTGGTGGAGGAGACCATCGCGGAAGCTGGCGCCAGCGGGCCAGATGATCTGAAGCTGGTGATGGGCCCACTGATGAAGAAACTGGAAGGCCGCGCCGACGGTCGAGTTGCGAACGCGATCGTTCGCGAGCTGCTGTCGGACTGATCCGGCCGCACCCGCTCGACGTCGGAACCTCTCTCGATGACCCAACAGGCCACCCGCACCGCTCTGCCGCCACCGAATGGCTCGGGTAACCGCAGCGGTACCGTCTTTTTCGGTGCAATGCTCACGGTCGTGCTGTTGGGCGTGCTCTTCCCCTGGTTTCCCGGCGGTCTGACCTTCAACGTTGGAACCATGGTCGAGCGAGACATCCTCGCTCCGCGTGCGGTCGACTACGAGTCCCTGGTGCTCACCGCACAGCTTCGCGATGAGCGGGCCGGCGAGGTGCCAGATCAGCCGGTGCTCGATACTGACATCCGAGACGACCAACTCACTGAGCTGGACAACATCATTGCTGAGATCGACGCGATCCGAGGCGATGTGGGCCTCTCCGCCTCGGCGCGTGAGACGGCGCTCCGCGCGATTCCCGGGAGTCAAATCTCACAGCGCGCCGCCACCACGATCGTCGCTGCCGAGCCTGCCGAGTGGCGGGCGCTAGCGGACGAGGCACGCAACGCGTTGGGCCGTACGCTTGCCGGTGCAATCGCCGAGGGCGACGTTGATGCCGCCCGCGCCAAAGCTGCGGGACTCCTCTCGGCGCTGCTGAGTGCGGATGAAGTGATCGCGCTTCGAGAGCTGGTCGATCCACTGATCGTTCCGACCCTCACGATTGATCAGGAACGAACCGAGTCGCTCCGCGACGAGGCGCGCGCCAATACACAACCGATTCATCAGGACTTCGTCCGAGGTGAGATTGTTGTCGAGGCGGGGACGATGCTTTCCGAGGCCGATGTGGAAGCGCTCGACGAGCTCGGATTACGTCGGATCGGTATCGATACGCGCCAGATCGCGGCGTCGGGTCTGATCGCGCTGCTGTCGGGGGTAGCGATGGCCGGGTATCTGATGGTCGTCCGCCCACCAGCCGTTCGAGGGGCGCGACGCGTGATCCTCTTTGGTCTGCTGCTCGTCGTTCCTGTGGCGGCCGCCAAGTTCGTACTGCCGATGGTCTCGCCGGACCTCGATCGGCACTTCCTGGCGCATGCGCTGCCGCTGGCTGCCGGGCCGATCGCCGCCGCCGTGTTGCTAGACGTGACGTCCGCGATCCTGCTGGCAGCGGTGCTTGGTGCGATCGTCGCCTTCAGCAGTACCTATCTCCCGGGGTTGGATGCGGGCGCTGCCGCGGCTCAGTTGGAGACGGCTCGGCTCACCCTCGGCACCATCGCAGGCTCGCTCGCTGGCGTGTTCGTCGCATCGCGGGCCGATCGATTGCAGCGCTTCCTCGCGGCCGGGTTCGCGGCAGCGGCCGCCTCACTGCTCGCGATCCTGCCGTTCTGGCTGATCGATGTCGACGCGGGCCTCATCGATCTGATCTGGATTGCCGGTGCCGTCATGGCCAGCGGCCTGCTGGTGGCGCTGATCGGGGTCGGAGCGTTCGTGCTGCTCAGCCGTCCATTCGGCATCATCACCCGCGTCGAGCTGATGGAGCTGGCACAGCTCAGTCAGCCGCTGCTGAGACGCCTGCAGGATGAGGCGCCGGGCACGTTCCAGCACTCGATCCTGGTCGGCAACCTCGCAGAACGTGCGGCAGACCGAATTGGCGCGGATCCACTGCTCGCGCGTGTTGGCGCCTACTACCACGACATCGGCAAGCTCGCGTCACCCAGCTTCTTCATCGAGAACATCGGTTCCGAGGAGAGTCCCCACGAGGGCCTGGACCCGCTGCAGAGCACGCGTGTCATCTTGCAGCACGTCTCCGGTGGCGTGGAGATTGGACGGCGTGCCGGCCTGCCAGAGGTGCTGATCCAGTTCATCCAGCAGCATCACGGCACACGCCTCGTCGCCTTCTTCTACCGTCGCGCTTCCGAGGTGAATGCGGACATCGATCCCGAGCTGTTCCGCTATGCCGGCCCGAAGCCACAGTCGAGGGAAGCCGTCCTCGTGATGCTCGCCGACAGTTGTGAGGCCGCGACGCGCGCGAGCTCCGATCGGAGTACGGAGCGCATTCGCCAGATCGTCACCGACACCTTCCGTGAGCGGATGGATGAAGAAGAGTTCGACGAATCGCCAATCTCGCTGCGCGATCTCGGCGTCGTGCGCGAGGCCTACATCTCGACGCTGACCGCCGTCTTCCACCCGCGAGTCGAATACCCGGAGCCGACTGTCCGTGAACTGGAAGCGCGAGGACGGAGCGCATCCGACGACGAGGATGACGGGGGCGACGAGCAGCTGACTGCAGCCGCCGTGGCTGATGAGGCCGAAGTGATCCAGATTGATCCGCCAGCGCCACGACGTAACTCCGTTCCCGAGCCGCCCCCCGAGTCCGGTGCCTCTGATCGAGAGTTGAACGAGGACGATAGCTAGCGTCATTGCTGCGCTCCGTCGGTTCGAGCGAGCGCGCACTTCCGTTTATGCTCGGTTCACGCGACGAGATCGACGCTGGGAGCGAACATGCGCGCCGCGATCGTGGTCTTCCCTGGAACCTGGAGCGACGGCGACTGCGAGTGGGCGCTCGCCCAGGTCGGCGTGGAATCGCGACGTGTCTGGCACCGCGAGACGGAGCTGGATCGCGACGAGCTAGTGGTGCTTCCCGGCGGGTTCTCCTACGGCGACTATCTCCGGTGTGGCTCGATCGCTCGCTTCTCGCCGATCATGCAGGCGGTGCAGGCGCACGCCGCAGCCGGCGGCCTGGTGATTGGCATCTGCAATGGCTTCCAGGTCCTCTGCGAGGCAGGTCTGTTGCCAGGTGTGCTGATGCGAAACGACTCGCTGCAATTCCGCTGCCAGGACAGTCTGCTGCTACCGGAGAACCGCACGTCCCCCTTCACTCGCGAGCTGGATCCAACTCGACCACTGCGAGTCCCCGTCTCTCACGGCGAGGGCAACTACTACGCGGACGAAGCGACGCTGGACGAACTGGAAGCGAGCGGGCGGGTGGCGTTCCGCTACGTGAACGAGGCCGGCGAGCCGACGCGCGAGGCGAATCCAAACGGCTCCCTGCGGAACATCGCCGGCATCGTGAACGAGGCAGGCAATGTCCTGGGGATGATGCCGCACCCAGAGCGCGCCTGCGAAGCGCTGTTGGGCAACGACGACGGTAACGCGATCTGGCGCTCGGCCATCTCGGCTGCGGTGACGGCCTAGCTCCCGATGACAGTCGACGACCACACACTCGCGCAGGTCGCGATGAGCCGCGAAGAGTACGGGCGGCTGCTCGATATGCTCGACCGCGAGCCGACCGAGGTTGAACTTGGCATCGTTGGTGCGCTCTGGTCAGAGCATTGCGGCTACAAGCACTCGCGACCGCTCTTCCATCACTTTCCCAGCGAGGGCGAGTTCGTGCTGACGAAGGTTGGCGAAGAGAACGCGGGCGCGATCGACCTCGGCGACGGTTGGTGTGCCGTCTTCAAGATGGAGTCTCACAACCACCCATCCGCGATCGAACCCTACGAGGGCGCCGCGACCGGTGTGGGCGGCATCCTGCGCGACATCTTCGCGATGGGCATGCGCCCAGTCGCATTGCTCGACTCGCTCCGCTTTGGGCCGCTGACCGACCCGGCGAATCGTCACCTCTTCGGTGGTGTCGTCTCCGGCATCGGTGGCTACGGCAACTGCATCGGTGTACCGACCGTCGGCGGCGAGGTGCAGTTCGATGAGAGCTACTCCGGCAATCCGCTGGTCAACGCCATGGCAATCGGC
Source organism: Dehalococcoidia bacterium (assembly GCA_018700215.1). Classification (GTDB taxonomy): domain Bacteria; phylum Chloroflexota; class Dehalococcoidia; order UBA2979; family UBA2979; genus JABIST01. The sequence continues at coordinate 13,119 of JABIST010000423.1, forward strand.
GTCGGCCGGCGGGAACATTTGCTCTCGGCGAGTGCTGCGGGCCCAGGCAACCCGCTCGTGCTCGTTGGCGCGGACACCGGTCGCGACGGCATTCACGGCGCGACCTTCGCCTCCGTCGAACTCGA
>JABIST010000329.1 GCA_018700215.1 Dehalococcoidia bacterium
GATGTAGTCCACACCGGGACCACCAGCCCCAAACTGCTGGTCCCATGCCACCAGCTGACGGCATGACTCCGTCAGCACCCAGCGCCCAATCTCCGGAATCATCCCGCTCTCTTCGGCCAGCGGAATAAACGCCGTCGGCGGAATCGCGCCCCGCGTCGGATGCTCCCAACGCACCAGCGCCTCCACCGCGGTCAGCCGCTCGTCCGTCAACGACACAATCGGCTGGAATCGCAAACGGAACTCGTCCCGTCCAACCGCCCCCGCAGCTGCGCCTCCAGATCCAGCCGCTCACGCCAGCTCCCGTCACGCTCCGGATCAAACACCGCATACTGCCCACGGCCATTGTGCTTCGCATGAAACAACGCCAGATCCGCCGCTCGGAACAAGTCCTGTGGCGTCTCGCAGCCATCCCGCAACACCGCCACACCCACGCTCACAGACGACACCTCTGGCGATGCAATACCAAACGTCTCCGTCACCTCACGCGCCACCTGCTCAGGCACATCCGGATCCGCGCTCCGCACCAGCACCGCGAACTCATCCCCACCCAGCCGGCCAATGAAACTACCGTGCGGCGCCAGCTCTCGCAGCCGACGCGACACCTCAATCAGCATGTCGTCACCGGCCTCATGCCCCAGCGTGTCGTTGAACACCTTGAACCGATCAAGATCGACCACCAACAACGCCACCGTCGGCCCATCCAACCGCTCGCCACCAACCGACTGCTCAAGGTGCCCCGAGAACAGCGCTCGGTTCGGCAACCCCGTCAACGGATCGCGATACGCCGCGCTCCGCAGCTCCTCCTCCAGCAGCATCCGTTCCGTCACATCGCGCGCATTCAGCACCACGCCCGCAATCGCCGGCTCGTCGCCCAGATCAGTCAGCGCCGCCTCGATGTATCGCGTCGAGTGATCGTCAGCCACCACCCGGAAGTCCACCGTCAGCGGCTCCCCCTTCATCTCCCGCGCGCTCGTCAACGCCAGCGTCACCTTCACCACGTCATCTGGGTGAACGTGCTGCACCAGTCGATCCCCGCGCACCGCCTCTTCCAGCTGCCCCCACACCCGAGCAATCGATCCGCTCGCGTACGACACACAGTCGTCACGCCCCACAACCACAACGGCATCCGATGCGCTCGATACCAGCGCCCTGAACCGATGCTCCGAACTCTCGACCGCCGCGTGCGACGCCTGCAGCGTCTCCAACGCCTGCTGCAACTGCGACGCATGCTCGCGCTCCGCCAGGAACGTCTCTTGCAGCTCCTCCGCAAACACCCGTGCCTGATCGTAGGCCGCGAATACCTCGCGCACCGCCGCCTCCGGGTCCTCAATCTGCCCGCCGCCCGCTGCACTGTAGCGCCGGATGAACTCGCGGATTGCCGCGTCGTAGTTCATGCTGCCAGATCAACTAACTCATACACACGGCTCAACATCGCGCGTGGGCTAAACGGCTTGACGAAGTAATCGTTCGCGCCCGCGTCCAGCGCCCGCTGAATGTCGTCGTCCTCGCCAAGCGCCGTGATCATGATGATCGTCGGCCGCTCCGCTCCGTGCTCGGCCCGGATCTGCCGGCACGTCTCCACGCCATCAATCCCCGGCATCCGGACATCCAGCAACACCAGCGCCGGCTGCAACTCCCGCGTCGCCTCCAATGCCGCCTCGCCACTGCTGGCCTGAAACACCTCGAACCGCGGATCTTGGGACAGCGTCACGTGAATCAGCTCGCGGATCATCTCCTCGTCGTCGACGATCAGAATCCGCATCCGGTTCTCCGCATCCACCAACACTCAGTTACGCCGCCAACTCATCATTCAACGCCTCTACAAACCCCTCGGTTACTAACGGCACATCAAACACAAATGTCGACCCAGCTCCCTTATTACTTTCGACCGAAATCGTCGTATCCATCAGCCCCAGTAGCTCCTGAACCAGGTAAAGGCCCAGCCCCGTACTTCGAACATGTTCAGTCTCGGAACGCCGCAATCGCCCAAAGCGCTCGAAGATCGCGGATCGCTCTTCCTCAGGAATCCCAACACCTTCGTCAATCACCCGCACCTCAAACCGCCCCCCAACAGTCCGCCCCTCAATCACCACCAGGCCGCCATCCACGGAATACTTGATCGCGTTGTCCACCAGGTTGCTCAACACCTCAATCAACTTGTCGTGATCACCCACCACCTGAACGCCCAGATTTCCTCGGATTCGGAGATGATGGCGCGGCGATGCGCCCTCAAACGTCCCATACACCGTGTCCAACACCTCGCCGAAGTCCACCGCCTCCCGACGAACCTCCAGTCGCCCCGCCTCAATCCGCGACACATCCAGCAAATCCTCCACAATCCGCGTCAACCGCCCGGACTCCTTGTGGATCCGTTCCACCCAATCGCGCTGATTCGGTCGCAACCCGTCATCTTCCAGCAGCAGCTCAGAGAAACCGTAGATGCCCACCAGCGGCGTCCGCAGCTCGTGCGACGCCAGCGACACGAACTCGCTCCCCAGCGCGGCCCGCTCGCTCGCTCGCTCCACCTCCCACTGAATCCGACGCTCCCGATGCCCCGCCCACGCATACCCAAACGCGCTCAGTGCCCCACCAACCATCAAGAAAAACAGACCCAGTTCACCGGACCGGCGAAGCTCGGAAAAGTGGGTGTCACTCTGCTCTGACGCCAGCAGTGTCGCCGCATCCAGGTGACGAGCGATCTTCGAACTCGCTGCGGTGTAACTCAGCGCCCCGTACACCACCTTCAGCTCAGCCGGGCTCGAAGCAAGCTCTGCGAACGGACTCGCCGCCAGCTCCGCACCCGCAGCCACACCGAACAGACGACCCAGCGACTCAAGCTCTCCCGGTCCCGGCTCAACATCCGCCTTCAGCAACGAAAGCTCCTGCAACGCCTCAATCGCGGAGGACAGTGACGCAATCATCGCGTCGCCAAACCCTTCCACGTGCCCGCCACCCGGCTGGTCAAGCTCGTACTCGGCGATCAAATCCATCACGTAGGCGTCCGCTTCGGCGGCAATCTGCGGTCCCGTCTCCTCTGTCGTCGCTCCCAACACCCACTCGCTCACGCCCATCTGCAGCATTCGCTCCTGGAACGTCCGCAGTCCCCGGATATCGCTCTCCAGTTGGGATGAGTCTTCGTGCGCTGAAACCGCCCTCAGAAACTGAAAGCCAAACAGCAGCGTCACCGCAATCACGCTGACCCACGCCCATCGCCCAATGAACTGCAATACCCGCATCACCAGATCACCGATCTGTTCCCGCAACAAGCCCAATAAACATCTGTATGAAGCATCGACAGTTACGCACCGCCGAACAGCACAGATCACCTGCTCAACGCGTCCGCTCAGCAGCCCGTCAGAAACCCTCCGGGCTCACGCCCACCTATCGAACCGTGAGCCAGAGGAGAGAAACACATCGAGATTCTCGATTTCATCGACCTCGATCTCAGCCAGCGCACCCCGCGATATCTCCGACGAAGCTGCATACCTCGACACCCTCGGTCGCAAGCGAAACGCCGAAGTCCAGCGTGACGCCCGCATCGGCGAAGCCAACGCAGACTGCAACGCTCCCGTCCCCCATTTCACCCGCCCCAGAAAGTGCATAATCCAGCCTCCTGACTTAAGCTGAACGCAACCGATCAACCGATCGGCCAACCTCAGACCGCTACTGATCGTGTGCATCCGAACAATCACACCAAGCGCCTGAGCAATTGAGCAGCGCCGCTAACCAGCGGCCTTTGCCGGCGAGTGCCGGCGTGAAAGTTTTGGTGCATGTCACAGCGTATTTACATTGGGAACCTTCCCTACTCAGCATCCGAAGAAGAGGTTGAGCAGCTCTTCGGTCAGTACGGCGAGGTCATCTCGTGCGCACTCCCGACAGACCGCGAGACCGGACGCCCGCGCGGCTTCGGCTTCATCGAAATGTCCAACGAAGACGCCTCCAAGGCCATCGAAGCCCTGGACGGCGCTGACTTCGGTGGTCGCAACCTCGCCGTCAGCGAAGCTCGCCCCCGCGAGGACCGCAGCGGCGGTGGTGGTGGCCGCGGCGGTGGCGGCGGCTATGGCGGCGGCGGTGGTGGTGGCGGCTACGGCGGCGGCGGCGGTGGCCGCAGCGGCGGTGGCGGCGGCTACGGCGGCGGTGGCGGTGGCGGCGACCGCCGCTACTAAAGACCAGACCACGGGGACCGGCGCACACGCGTCGCCACCGGGGAACAGCGTGCGGCCCACCAGGGCCATTCGGATGCCGCTCCGCTCCTCACCCCCAACCTGTATCACC
>JABIST010000425.1 GCA_018700215.1 Dehalococcoidia bacterium
CGATGACGCCGATGTCGTCGCCACTGATGTCGACCACCAGGACGCGGCTCTCGTTGGTCGCATCCGTGACGGGCAGCCCGAAGCGCTTGCGCAGGTCCACCACTGGGATCACGCGACCGCGAAGGTTGATGACACCTTCAACGAAGCCCGGCGAGTCCGGGACGTAGGTAACGGTCTGCATGCGAATAATTTCGCGGACCGTGCCAATGTTGATTCCGTAAACTTCGTTCGCGAGCTCGAAAACCACGAGCTGTCGAACACCATCGCCTTGCTCTGCCATCGCGTTACCGTCCTATTCCTTGAAGTGACCTGCACTAGGATTCGGGTCAGAGCGGTACGGTGTGGAGAGGGTTCGCCCCGATCAGCCGCCGGGAGTACTCGCAATGTCAGTTAACTACGAGACAAAACCGAAGATTTCGAGCGATGCTGGGATCTGAGTGAGGTTCTAGCCACATGCCGCAGCAATATCATGCCGCCGATCATGACTCTGGCCTTGAGGTCACGATCACTGGCGATTTCCCTCCAGATCCGGATGATCGGGTTCGGATTGCACGTACCGCGAACCTCTTTACTCGGCTTATGTCTACTATCTTGACGACCGAGAGCGACTACGAGCGCCGCGAACGCTTTCGCGCGATCGAGACACAGCTTGAGATGGCAGATGCGCTGATCCGGGGCGATGTGACCGAGGTGCAGGAGTTGATGCGGAATACGCTCAAATCAATGGGGGTCACGGAGGAACAGCTTGGCCAGGCCCAGGAGCAGTTCCGATCGCAACTGGAGGCGATGGGTGGGGACGCCTCCGCGATCGAGATGCTGTTCGGGGGAACTGGCGGGGAGCCGGCGCCGCCCGAGCCCGGTCCGCTTGATGATGTTTCGCTGGAAGGCCTCACGATTGAGGATCTGCCTCAGCCGGTGAACGACGGAGCTGCTGACGAGACGCCAGAAGACGAGACACCAGAGGACGAGTTGTCAGCAGAGACCGAAGGGGACGAGGAGCGCTGATCCTCGGTCGTTTGGATGCGTTTGGATGCGCTCGGTTGAGGCGTCATCGGGGCGGCGATACGATGGGCGCACGGCGTTCAGAACGTACATTCGAGTCTCGGGACGCGTGAACCGAGCGGTACGTCACTTCCTTCAACGTCGAATCAGCGCTCCGCGCCCGGCTCCGGCCGTTTGAGAGGTCCACTTTGCCCATCGACCGGATCGTGGTTACCGGCGCCCGAGAGCACAATCTCAAGAACATCAATGTCGAGATCCCTCGAGATCAACTGGTGGTGATCACTGGTGTTTCTGGGTCGGGCAAGTCATCTCTGGCGTTCGATACGATCTACGCCGAGGGTCAGCGTCGTTATGTAGAGTCACTGTCCGCATATGCCCGTCAGTTCCTTGGGCTGATGGAAAAGCCAGATGTCGATTACATCGAAGGCCTGTCTCCAGCGATTTCGATCGACCAGAAGGGTGTGTCGAAGAACCCTCGATCGACGGTGGCCACGGTTACGGAGATCTACGACTACCTGCGGCTGCTGTTCGCGCGTGCCGGGACCCCGCACTGCCCGATCTGTGGTCGCGTGATTCGTCGTCAGACGGTCCAGCAGATCGTCGATGCGGTGCTTGCCGAGGCAGCGGGCACTCGGGCGATGCTGCTGTCGCCGCTGATCCGACACCGCAAGGGTGAGCATCAGCAGGTGCTGGCAGACGTGCGACGGGCCGGCTACATCCGCGTCCGGATCGATGACGAAGTGCTGAACGTGGACGACGAGATCAAGCTGGCGAAGAACAAGTGGCACGACATTGACGCGGTAGTGGACCGTGTGGTGATCCCAGAGGCGACGGCCGAGGACGTTGAGGGCACGCGCCAGCGCATCTCAGACTCGGTGGAGCAGGCGCTGAAGCTGGGCGAGGGGATCATGCTGCTGGCGGTCCTGGGCGAAGATGGCACGGTCACGACGGAGAATACCTTCTCAGAGCACTTCGCCTGCTCGAATTCCGAGCATCCGCCCTACTCGGTGGGGGAGATTGAGCCTCGGAACTTCTCTTTCAACGCGCCGCATGGCGCCTGCCCCAAGTGCACTGGCCTTGGGATCCAGATGGAGTTGGATGAGGAGCTGGTGATTCCGAATCGCAAGCTCAGCATCGATCAGGGCGCGATCACGCCGTACCAGAAGATGAGCATGTCGCTGACCTGGTACCGCCGCCGTCTTGGAGCTGTGGCCGCGGAGCTTGGTTTCACGCTGGACCAGCCGATTGAGGAGCTGACACCGGCTCAGGTGGGCGCGCTGCTGCACGGGACCGGCGAGCAAAAGATTGAGGTGAAGTTCCGTTCGCGAGGCGGACGCGACCACCAGTATCAGATCTCCTGGGAGGGGATTCTGACCAACTTGAAGCGGCGTTACCAAGAGACGGACTCGGATTGGGTTCGCAACGACCTTGAGCGTTACATGATTTCGGTCCCCTGCCCCACCTGCAAGGGCGCCCGATTGAAGCCGGATTCATTGGCGATCACGGTCGACGAACGTTCGATCGTCGATGTGACGCGCGACTCCGTTGGTGACTCGCTGGCGTGGGTGGCGCGGCTACAGGGGGATGAGACACCGCTATCGGCGCGCGAGGCGCAGATCGCACGCCAGATTCTGCAGGAGATTGGTGGGCGGCTGACGTTCCTGCGTGACGTGGGCCTCGATTATCTGACGCTGGACCGAGCCGCAGCGACGCTTTCTGGCGGTGAGGGGCAGCGAATCCGGCTGGCGACGCAAATCGGCTCTGCGTTGATGGGCGTGCTGTATGTCTGCGACGAACCCTCGGTCGGTCTGCACCCAGTCGACAACGAACGATTGATCGGCACGCTGACGCGGCTGCGAGACCTGGGGAACACCGTGCTGGTGGTAGAGCACGATGAGGCGATGATGCGCGCCGCCGACCATCTGATCGACATCGGACCAGGCGCCGGCGAGCACGGCGGCAAC
>JABIST010000426.1 GCA_018700215.1 Dehalococcoidia bacterium
CCCGCCCCCGCCCCCGCCCCCGCCGACGAGGGCGGCTCGCCGCGGCACCCTACATCCACACGCCTGCCCCCCTCGCAGCCATCACCCGGGCGCTCCGGCTACTCCGCCCCCAGCGCCCAATCCCGCATCAGGTGATGCGCAATCGCCAGCGCCGGCGGCACCACCAGCTCCTCCGATGTCCCGTCCAGCGCCGCCCGCACCTGCGCACGCGTGTACCAGCCCGCACTCCCGATCTCCACCCCGTCCACCTGGATCTCCGTCGAACGCGCCTGCGCCCGACACCCCAGCATCAGCACCGCCGGAAACGGCCACGGCTGCGAGTACGAATACTCCACATCCCCAACCGCCACGCCCGTCTCCTCCAGCACCTCCCGAACCACCGCCTCCTCCACCGACTCGCCCGGCTCGACGAACCCCGCCACGCACGAACGCCGCCCCGCTGTCCCGCCGTTCCGTCCCACCAGCAACGCCCGGCCCTCGTGCTCCACCAGCACGATGATCGAAGGATCGACGCTCGGATAGTGCCGCGTGCCGCACGCATCGCACTGCCGACGCCCACCCCCGTCTACCGATGTCGTCCCGCCACCGCACCGCGAACAGAACTGCGTCTGCCCATGCCAGTCAGCCATCGACCGCGCCTGAGCAACCACCGCCGCCTCCGCCTCCGGCAGCAGCGTCGCCACACTTCGCGCATCCATGTACGTCGTTCCGCTACCGCCGGCGACTCCGCCCCCCGTCTCACCCTCCGATGACGATGACGAGATCGCGAAGTGCGGCACCCCATCCTCAAACCCCAGCAAGATCGTCTCACCCTCGTCGTTCGAAACCTGCTCGCGCGATAGCCACACCAGCCGCGTCTCCCCTTCGCCCGTCACCGGTACCTCAAGGTCGCGAAGCAACAGATACCGCCCGCGCGGATCGTCCCCGCTTGCCGCGATTGCCACCGCGTCGCCCGGTGCCCCATCCGCCCGCACCAGCGCACCCCCCGAAAAGACAAGCGTCCGATCTACCACGTCGCCTCCAGCCAACCCCCGCACGCTACGGGTAGAACTGCTTCTGCGCCGCCGCCCGCAGCTCCCCTCGGAAATCCGGGTGCGCCACGCTGATCAACTCCTCCGCCCGCTGCCGCACGCTCTTCCCCAGCAGCCGCGCCACCCCATGCTCCGTCACTACCGTGTCCGCGATCTCCCGAGGTACCGACACCACCTGCCCCGCTTCGAACTGCGCCTGAATCGTCGACACCGTCCCGCCAGCCGCCGTCGATGGCAGCACCGCCACATACCGCCCCTTCGGCGCGAAGAACGCCCCGATCGCGAATCCCAGGTGCCCGCCCATCCCCGCATAGATCCGAGGACCAATCGCGTACGCGCTCGTCTGCCCGCTCAGGTCGACGCCCAGCGCTCCATTGATCGCCGTGATCTGCTCGTTCTGCCCGATCGTCCGCGGGTCCACCAGGTACTCCGTCGAATACAGCTCGAACGCCCGGTTGCCGTACACAACCTCCCGCTCCTCCGCCGTGTTTCCGATCAGCGTCGCCACGAACTTTCCGGGGTGCAGCATGCTCCCCCGACCAGTGAACACACCCTGCTCCACCAGCGGCACCAGCCCCGGTGTCGTCAGCTCGCCGAAATACGAAAGCTCCTGCTTGTCCGCGAACAGCCCGTAGTGAACCATCCCGCCCGTGTGCGACCCCACCCCGATCTGCACCGTGTCGCCGTCGTTCACCAACTCGCCGACGATCCCCGCCATCGCCTCGTCCACCGGGTCGTACTCCACCTCCGCCACCACCGCCGCGCGCTCGTCCGGCACGAATGCGTCGATCTCCGAGACGTGCAGCATCGTGTCGCCATACGTATGCCGCGTGTTCGGATTCACCGAGGCGATTACCCGCTTCGCCCGACGCGCCGTCTTCACGCTGTCCCAGACGCTGCAACCCACCGAGACGAACCCCGCGTCGTCCGGCTCCGATACCGTGATCATCTCGTTGTCCACGGCCCACGCCTCTTCGCGCCCCGCGTCCAGCGCCTTGTGCCCGCCCACCAGCCAGTACGGGTGATAGTCCACCAGCCGCGCGTTCAGCAGCGGCCGGCTGAACGGATTCCCGAACTGGTCCTGGTACCGAAACTCGTTCCCCTGGTCTTCGCTGAACAGCCCCGCCATCGGCACCGCCAGCCCCCGGATCTCCACGTCCGAAAGCTCTCCCCGACGTGCCGCCAACGCCCCGAGGATCGTCGGCGACCCATGCCCAACCGGGATCCACACATGCTCCCCGGACTCCACCAGCCCGGCAGCATCCTCCGCCGCCATCAGCCGCGAGTCGTAGTGGTCCCGCCAGTTGCCAGAGAGATCGTGTCGCATAAGCCCCCCACACTCCGTTCGCTCCGGGCTTTCGCCCATCACGGACGTACATGTACCAGAATCCCCCTCACTCGGGGCGAACCTCCCGCTGCGCGGCCCACTCCCACCGCAGCCTCGCCCGCAGTCGAGCGCCCCACAACTCCCTCTGCCCCCCACTCTGCCCCCCGCCGTGCCCTCCGTGGTTGCGCCACGTAGTAGCATCCGCCGCCACACCAGCTCACCAGAATGACGGTCGCCGATGAAGCGCTTCCAGGACCTCCGCATCGTCGAAATCGCCGGCTCCGCCGCCGGCTCCTACGCCGCCAAGCTCTTCGCCGATTACGGCGCCACCGTCCTCCGCATCGAACCCCCCGAGGGCGCTCCCGATCTCCACGAGGGCGAAGACTGGCACGGCATCGGCACCACATACGCCTACCTCAACACCTCAAAACAACGACTCCCGCTCGACCTCCACGACGAACCAGCCCGCCACCGCCTCGACGAACTCCTCGCCACTGCCGACGTCCTGATCGAAAGCTCCTCCCCAGACCCACTCACCCTCATCACCACCCAGGGCGCCCACCAGCACCTCGTCCGCACCCAGATCTCGCCCTTCGGCAGCTTCGGCCCCTACAGCCAATTCCGATCCAACGGCTTCACCGACGACGCCATCGGCGGCCATCTCTACGTCAACGGCGAGCCGGACCGCGAACCGATCCGCCGCCCCGGCCTCCACGCCCTCTACCAGGCCGGCGTCCACGCCTACATCGGCACCATCGCCGCCCTCTGGGCACGCGACCGCACGAGCAGTGGGCAAACCGTCGAGGTCGCACACCTCGATGGCCTCGCCTCCCTCCACCAGCACACCACCACCATGTGGACCCAGGCCGGCCACATCCTCAGCCGCGTCGGCAACCGCCAGCCCGGCCACTGGCACCCCGTCGGCTGTTACCCCTGCAAGGACGGCTACGTCCATCTCGCACTCGCCTCCGGAGTGAAGCTCGCCGATTTCCTCGCCGCCGCTGGCATCGGCTACCTGCTCGATGATCCGCGCTTCGGCGATGACCACCAGCGCGGCGCTCACAAAGACGAGTTCGATGAGGCGCTCATCCCCTGGCTCATGGAGCACACCGTCGATCAGATCGTCGAAATCGGCCAGTCCGTCTTCGCCCCCGTCGGCCGCGTCCCCACCATGCTCGAACTGCTCGATGACCCCCACCTCGCCGCCCGCGACTATTGGCGCACCCTCGAGGGCGAATCCACCCTCCAACTCCCCCGCGGCCCCTTCCACATCTCCGGCCTCGAACCCAACCCCTCTCGCGCCAGCGATCTTCCCCAGAGTGGAGTCGCCAGCGATCTTCGCCAGAGTGGAGTCGCCAGCGATTTCGGAGAGTTACGGCGCGCCAGCGATCTTCCCCAGAGTGGCGACGCTAGCGACTCCTTCGAGGACTGGTCCGGCACGTCCGATCTCCCCGCGTCCGCCAGCCTCGACGAACCCACCACCAACGGCCCCCTCACTGGCGTCCGCATCCTCGATCTCACCCGCGTCTGGGCCG
>JABIST010000427.1 GCA_018700215.1 Dehalococcoidia bacterium
ATGCTTGGTCTGACGCCGCGAGGCGAAGGGCCGTCACTGTGGGCGAACGGCAACGCGAGCCCCGGTGGGAAGTTCCCGGTGAACACCAACGGTGGCGGTCTCTCGTTCAGCCGCTCCGGCATGTACGGGATGATGCTGCTGATTGAGGCGTATCGACAGCTCTCCGGGACCGCCGAGGATGGCGTCCACGGACTGCCCGGTAAGCAGACCAACGCGAAGTCGGCGGTCGTGAACGGTACGGGCGGCATGCTGTCTGTGACCGGCACGCTCGTTCTCACGTCGGACGTTTAGTTCAAAGACGAGGCGGCCTCAGACGGGCCGCCTCGTACGTTTCAGAAAGGAGCTGATGTGGCCGATTACAACAAGCCCATCCCAAGCCCGGACCCGTATGTAACCCAGCCATTCTGGGATGGGGCCAAAGAGGGGAAGCTGATGCTTCCTCGTTGCACGTCCTGTAACCGAGTGCACTGGTACCCGCGGATCATCTGTCCGCACTGCTACAGCTCGTCGATCGAGTGGTTCGAGGCAAGTGGTGAGGGATTCATCCACACCTACGCTGTGCAGAACCGCGCGTTTGGCGCCTGGGCTGAAGAAACGCCGTATGCAACGGCCTACATCGACCTCAAAGAGGGCGACCGGATGTTCACCGCCTTGCGTGGTGTGGACGCCGAGAACCCGGAGTCGATTCAGATCGGCGCGAAGGTCAAGATCGAATTCGACCAGGCTGATGACGATACGTTCGTGCCGTACTGGCGCGTGGTCGACTAAACGTCGCGGCGAAGAGGAGTTAGCGAATGCCAAGCAATCCTTCCATGAGCGCCGCGATCGTCGCGGCCGCTGAATCGGACAAGATTGGTTATATCGAAGAGGGCACCACTGCCCTCATGTTGCACATCGAGGCGATCCGCAACGTGTGCGACGCCGCCGGCATCTCGCCGGCTGAGATCGAAGGCGTCTTCTCGCCGAGCCACTCGGCTCTGCTGGCGGAATACCTCGGTATCCACCCGAAGTACATCGACACCACCGCCGTTGGTGGCTGCTCGTTCCAGATGCACGTTCACCACGCGATGGCCGCGATCAACGCGGGCATCATCGACATCGCTGTGGTCAGCCACGGTGAGAGCGGTTATTCCAACCGCAAGAACGGTGGCAAGGGCGGACTCCGCGGTGGCGGTGGCGATCCGTGGATCCCATCGGCACAGTTCGGTGGCGGCCCTTACGGCAACTGGGGTGCGCCTTCCAACTACGCGCACGCCCTGACCCGCCACATGCACGAGTGGGGCAGCACGAAGGAAGACTTCGCCAACATCGCCGTGGTGACACGCGAGTGGGCGGGCCTCAACCCTCGTGCCGTGATGCACTCCAAGGAGACGCACCCGGCCGGTGGACCGATCACCACGCAGGACGTGCTGGACTCGCGCATGATCGTGTGGCCGCTGAACTTGCTCGACATCTGCCTGGTCACTGACCACGGTGGAGCGGTGCTGGTGGCGTCTGCCGAGAAGGCGCGCTCGTTCAAGACTCCGCCAGTCTGGGTCGCCGGTGCTGGTGAGAGCATGAGCCACCAGGACATGCTGGAGATGGGCGACTTCACTGCGACGTCCGCTGCCGCCTCCAGTGAGTCCGCGTACCGGATGGCCGGTATGGGGCCGAACGACATGGAAATGGCGATGATCTACGACTCGTTCACGGTCACCGCAGGAATCACCGCGGAGATGCTTGGTCTGACGCCGCGAGGCGAAGGGCCGTCACTGTGGGCGAACGGCAACGCGAGCCCCGGTGGGAAGTTCCCAGTGAACACCAACGGTGGCGGTCTCTCGTTCAGCCACTCCGGCATGTACGGGATGATGTTGCTGATTGAGGCCTACCGACAGCTCTCTGGCACCGCCGAGGATGGTATCCACGGTATTGCCGGGAAGCAGACGGATGCGAAGTCGGCGATTGTGAACGGTACAGGCGGCAGCCTGTCCGTCACCGGCACGTTGGTGCTGACGTCTGACTCGTAGCATCGGCAGATGAGTCAATCCGAGGCGGGGGCGGCATCGTCGCCCCCGCTTCGCGTTCAACCGAAGTAGCAAGAACGGACCGCGATGCGCGCATGCTGATCGACCTCCACACGCACACGAAACCCCGCTCCTGGGATTCCTTCCTGACGCCCGATGAAATGGTTGACCACGCGAAGGAAGCGGGCCTGGATGCGATGGTGCTGGCGGAGCACGACTGGGCGTGGGAGCAGGAAGAGGTTGATGACCTCGCGAAGCGCCACGACTTCACGGTGATTCGCGCGATGGAGATCAACACCGAGGATGGTCACATCCTGGTCTTCGGATTGCACGAGTACCGCTTCGGCATGCACCGCAGCCACGAACTCGCGGATTTTGTCGCGGAGGTGGACGGCGTGATGCTGGCCGCGCACCCGTACCGGCGACAGATGCCGTGGAAGCCGGAGGACGCCGAAGAGTACGAGGACGCCTTGTCCCGTGCGGAACGTAACCCGGCCTACCGCTTCGTGATCGGGATCGAGATTCTCAACGGCCGTGGCAAGCTCGCTGAGAACGATTTTTCGACTCGACTGCAGCGCCGCATGTATCTCCCGGCGACGGCGGCCAGCGATACGCATCAGTTCGATGAGAAAGAGCAACACATGGGTCGAGCGGCGACCTACTTCGAGCAGGATTTTAGCGATGAGGCGGGGCTGATCAAGGCGCTGCGCTCTGGTCGCTTCTGGCCACTCGATCTGACTCGCGGCGAACTCAGCGCGGACCCGATCTACCACGATGTGCCCGACGATGTGACGGCTCGCTGGGACGAGATGGCCGAGGCGCGGCGCGCGCTTGAGAGCGGCGCGACCCTCTGAACCACGCCCCGGGACACGGCGAGCGGCGCAGGTCGACTGTTGCTATGTCACCAGTGATTGACACCGATCCGGGGCGCAGATATTGTCACCACGGCTGTGCGGTGGCGTGCAGTTCAACCAGGTCCGCGCTGGCACTTCACTCTGAACGAGGAGGTAGCTGAGCGGCGGAGCCGGGCCCTTTCGTCCGTCTCGTCGCGCACCCACCTTGGTTTGCGCGGACAAAGATGCTTAACCCGTGCGGAGCGGCCATTCGGTCGCGCGTGCATGTGTTGGGATTGCGAAAAGTCAGAGGGAGAGCCCCAGCGGTCTCCCGGACTGAGGAAGGACACAGAGATGGGCGTGCTGGACGGTAGAGTTGCCGTCGTCACCGGATCTGGCCGAGGCATTGGGCGCGGAATCGCGATGCTCTATGCCGCGGAAGGCGCCAAGGTCATTGTCAATGACCCCGGTGTCGCGGTTGACGGTTCGGGTCATGACGAAGGGCCAGCGGCCCAGGTCGTGAACGAGATCAAGGAACTTGGTGGCGAGGCCACGGCGAATTTCGACTCAGTTGCGGAATACGCCGGCGGCGAGAACATGATCAAGCAGGCAGTGGATACCTATGGCCGCGTTGACATTGTCGTCAACGTTGCGGGAATCCTCCGTGATCGCATGGTCTTCAACATGGCCCACCAAGAGTGGGATGACGTCATTGCGGTGCACCTCAAGGGGCACTTCAACACGATCAAGCCAGCGGCAGTGCTGATGCGTCAGCAGCGCTTTGGTCGGATCATCAACTTCAGTTCGACCTCTGGCCTGGTGGGCAACACCGGTCAGGTCAACTACGGCGCCGCTAAGGCCGGTATCGCCGGCATGACTCGAGTGGTCTCCAAGGACCTCGGTCGTTACGGCGTGACCTGCAACGCGATTTCGCCTGGTGCGGCTACCCGCATGACGGCAACAGTGCCAGACGCGGCTCGTGAGCTGCGCTCGCAGGCGGGCGTGCAGGGTGCCGCAGGTACTCAGGCGGCAGTCGTGAGCCCGTTCACACGTCGCGAGCCGGACGATGTGGCGCCGATGGCGCTCTTCCTGGCATCCGATGACGCCTGGGACATCAACGGCCAGATCTTCCTCACCAACGGCGGCACTGTCGGTCTGATGCAGCACCCCACCGCCGAGCGGACCGTCTTCAAGGACGGCCACTGGGAGATGGGCGAGCTGGACGACGCGGTTCACAACGTGCTCCTCAAGGGCAAAGTGAACCCAGCCCCGCCGCGTGATGACTTCGAGCTGCCCGGTCGAGAAATCGCCGGCAAACCGCTCGCCTAACGCGAACGAGAAGGAGAGAAAGATGGCAACACCACTAGATGGACGCACCATCGTTGTCACCGGCTCGGGCCGGGGCATCGGTAGCGAAGTCGCCAAGCTTGCCGCCAAGCTTGGCGCGAACGTGGTCGTCAATGACCCCGGTGTGAACGTTGACGGCTCGGGACAAGATGCAGGTCCCGCCGACACGATTGCGAAAGAGATCACGGACGCCGGTGGTACGGCGGTCGCGAACTTTGATTCGGTAGCCACTGAAGAAGGTGGCGAGAACATGATCCGCCAGGCGGTCGACACGTACGGTCGCATCGACGGTGTGATCCACGTGGCCGGCATCCTGCGCGACCGCATGATCTTCAACATGACCGAGGAGGAGTGGGACGACGTTGTCGCCGTTCACCTCACCGGCTACTTCAACGTTGCCAAGCCCGCGTCGGTGCTGATGCGTCAGCAGCGATTCGGTCGACTAGTTGGTTTCTCGTCGGGCTCAGGCCTACGCGGGAACACCGGCCAGGCGAACTATGGCGCGGCCAAGGCCG
>JABIST010000188.1 GCA_018700215.1 Dehalococcoidia bacterium
GCGTCTTCGACGAACAGATCAATCCCGCCATCGCCGCCCATGGAGGCATCGTCAGCCTCCTCGGCGTCGAGGACTCCACAGCCTTCGTCGAATTCGGCGGCGGCTGCCAGGGCTGCGGCATGATCGCCGTCACCCTCAAGCAGGGTGTCGAAACCGCGGTCTTCGAACAGGTCCCCAGCATCGATCGCATCCTCGACTCCACGGACCACGACTCGGGCGAAAACCCGTACTACGCCCCGGCGAAGAAGTAGAGCCAAGAAATAGGTCGGACGGAAACACTCCCATCCGCATCCTGCTCGTCTCCACCTACGAAATGGGCCACCAGCCCCTCGGCCTCGCCTCGCCCGCCGCCGCTCTCCGCATCGCCGGCCACCACGTCGACACGCTCGACCTCGCCGTCGAATCCCCCGAGGCCGCCCGCTTCTCCGAGGTCGATCTCCTCGCCATCTCCATGCCCATGCACACCGCCGCCCGCCTCGGCATCGAACTTGCGAAACGCATCCGCCAGATCAACCCCGAACTCCCGATCGCCTGCTACGGCCTCTACGCCACGCTGATCCATGATCGACTGACCTCGGACGGCCTCGCCGACCACACCATCGGCGGCGAGTACGAACCCGGCCTCGTCGCCCTCGCCAGCCAGCTCAGTAGCTCGTCCGCGCCAGCTCAAGCCGATCTGGTCGCCGGCCCACTTCCCAGCTTCATTCGCCAGACCCACCCCACCCCCTCCCGCGATGGCCTCCCTCCGCTCAGCAACTACACCCGCCTTCGCATCGGCGATGAAGAACGCCTCACCGGCTACGTCGAGGCCAGTCGCGGCTGCGCCCACCAGTGCACCCACTGCCCCATCACCCCCGTCTATGGCGGCCGCCTCCGCCTCGTGCAGCTCGAACCCGTCCTCGCCGATATCGACCAGCTCGTCGAGGCCGGCGCGCAGCACATCACCTTCGGCGACCCGGACTTCCTCAACGCCGTCCCCCACTCGCTCGCCATCATCGAGCAGGCACACGCCAGCCACCCCGCCCTCACCTTCGACGCCACCATCAAGGTCGAGCACCTGCTCGAGCACGCCGAGCTGCTCCCCCGCCTCCGCGAGGCCGGCTGCATCTTCATCACCTCCGCCTTCGAATCGATGAACGACGCCATCCTCCACCACCTCGCGAAGGGCCACGTCCGCGCAGACCTCGATCGCGCGCTCGCCGCCGCCGAGGATGCCGGCCTGATCGTCCGCCCCACCTGGGTCGCCCACACCCCCTGGACCACCCCCGAAGACTTCCTCAACCTGCTCGCCTTCATCGAAGACCACGGCCTCGTCGAGCACGTTCAGCCCGTCCAGTACGCCATCCGCCTGCTGCTCCCACCCGGCTCGCCACTCATCGCAACGCTCGATGCCGAAGGCCGCCTCGATGACTTCGACGACAACGCGCTCACTCACACCTGGCGCAGCAGCGACCCACGCCTCGACGAACTCCAACTCGAGATCGCCGAGATCGTCGAGGCATCCGCCTGCGCCAACTGCGACCCCGAGCCCGCCACCGAGACCTTCCGCAAGGTGAAGGCCGCCGCCCACCGTCACCTCCGAGGCGACGACAGCCCCGTCGAGGTCGCCGAGCAGCCTCGCCGCGCCGTCCCCGGCCTCACCGAATCCTGGTTCTGCTGAGCGGAACCCACCGAGGCGCAGTTAGCGCCTCTCGACCGAGCCCTCGGAGTCTGAGCCAGACCCGACCTAGCTGATCTCGAACTCCAGCAGCGCATGCGATTCGCGCAGCGCCGCCTCCACTACCTCGGGCGTCTCGCCACGCGCGAAGATGAAGCCCAGGTACTCGCTGCCTTCCGGCAACGGCACCGCCTCACTCCCGATGTGCATCGAAATCGTCACCGAATCGATCAGCGGCACCGCCTCAGCCTCGGCCTGCCCGCCCACACCTCGAAGCGTGCCTGCCGCCGGAATCGGTATCATCATCACCCCCGCAGCGCTCGCCTGCCGCTCGTACGAGGGCACCTCGGCGCCAATCGCATGCCGCAACAGCAGCTCCTCCAACGACATCCCCGTCCCGAACGACAGCGTCCGCGAGCACAGCCCGCCGATCGACCGCGCCGCGATGTCCACCGGGTACACACCCTCCGAGTTCAGCCGCAGCTCCGCATGCACCGGCCCGTCCTCCAGCCCCAGCGCACGACACGCCTGCTCGGTCGTCTCAACGATCCGCGCCTGCTCATCCTCCGCCAGCCTCGAGGGAGTTACATAGATCGTCTCCTCGAAGTACGGCCCCTCCAGCGGGTCCGGTTTGTCAAAGATCGCCAGCACCCGCAGCTTCCCGCCGTCGAGCACCCCCTCCAGCGATACCTCGATGCCCGGGATGTACCCCTCGATCAGCACCCGGTCCGCCAGCTCCGACCCGCATTCCTGCAGTGCCTCCGGTGACGTCAGAATCCCCCGCACCCGCCCGAACCCGGCAACGAACTCATCAGCGTCGTCCGCCCGGATCACGCCCTTGCTCGCCGACAGTGCCAGCGGCTTCATCACCACCGGGTACGTCAGCGACGCCGCGATCTCCCGAGGATCATCCAGCGTCCCCACCACCCAATACGCTGGCGACGCAATCCCCGCCCCGGCAATCCGCTCCCGCAACAACGCCTTGTTCCGCGTCGCCTCCACCGAAGCCACCGAGTTGTACGGCAGCTCCAGCCGCCGCGCCGCCCGCGCCGCAACCAGCGCGCCCCCATCGTCGACAGCCACAATCGTGTCCAGCGGATACTCTTCCGCGAACCGCTCGATCTCCCCCGCGCCCACCTCGGGATTCGCGAAATCCAGCCCCACCGCACGCCCGTCGCTCAGCTCCTCCACCGGGCTCCGAACATCCGAGCCAACCACCACCTCAACCCCCAGCTTCGCCGCCGCCTCCATGAAGTCCGGCGCCCGATAGCTGCGGCTCGGAATCAGCAGCATCACCCTCGCCATCCGCACCCTCCGATGTGAATCGTCAGTCCAGCCAGCATCGATCGTACCGCCAGCTAACCCCCGTTGGCCGCCGCCCGCTCATCGAACTCGCGCTTCGCTTCCACCAGCAGCTCCGGCTCCGCGAACAGGTCCAGCACCGTCAGCGCCAACGCCTTCGACGCCGTGATCATCCGCGCATGCCCCTCCTCGCTGCCCGCCGCCTCCGTGAACCCCGCGTTGTGGTTCCCCGCATTCGATTCCACCGCGTACGAGGGGTGCAGACCGGGCACCGCGTACGTCACGTTCCCCATGTCCGTGCTGCCGGCACCCGCCATCTCCGGCTCCACCGGCTCCATCCCCATCTCAATCGCATGCTTGGTGAACGTGTCGGAGAGCGGCGTGCTGTTCTGCATATCGGTGTACGGGTTCCCCTGCCACGTCAGCTCCAGCTCAGTCCCCGTCGCCAGCGCCGCCGCCTCGAAGCACGCCACCACCCGGGGCTTCAACTCCTCCAGGTGCGCCACCACATCCTCGCGCACGTAGAAGTACGTCGCCGTCTCGTCCGGGATGATGTTCGGCGCCTGCCCACCCTCGGTGATGATCCCGTGCACCCGAGCCGATGGCCGCATCTGCTGCCGCAGCAGCGAAATGCCGTTGTACGCATGGATCAGCGCATCCAGCGCGTTCAGCCCGTCCCACGGTCGACCCGCCGCGTGCGCGTTCTTCCCTCGATAGCGCACCGTCAGCGCATGCAGCGCGTTCGGCTTGCCGTTCACCCGCACCGAACCCGGCGGCATCTGCGGACTCTGCCCACCCGGGTGCATCATCATCGCCGCATCGATCCCGTCGAACGCGCCCGCGTTGATCAGATCCACCTTCCCGCCGCCACGCTCCTCCGCCGGCGTGCCAATCACCACAATCGTCCCGTCGCCCTCGCCCAGCA
>JABIST010000401.1 GCA_018700215.1 Dehalococcoidia bacterium
CCCGTCTGCTTTCGTCTCGAATGTGACGAAGTTGGAGTCGGCGATGAGCGATCAGCAAGATGAGCGACTTTCCCACTATGGCGGAGACTCCGGCCAGACGATGGTCGAGTACGGCCTGGTTTTGGTGGCAATCGCGCTGACGGCGGTTGCGGCCTTTCAAGCATTTGGAGGTCGCGTGAGTGACCTCGTGAATACCGTGACCTGGTGAAGGTGATGCGCAAGCTGATTCGGAGCGAGCTGGGACAGTCGATGGTGGAGACCGCGATCGTGCTGCCGGTGGTGCTCTTGCTGCTGGTCGCGATTGTCGATGCCGGTCGGGTTTTCCACTCGTGGCTGATTGTGACGAATGCGGCCCGAGAGGGAGCGCGATCGGCGTCAGCTCAGCAACCGTGGACGACTGTTGAACCTCGGATTGAGGCGGCTTCAGGAACGTGGTTATGCGATGGCATCGACCTGACCTGCACGAGTCCGGGCAACAACATCCAAGGGGTGTCGGGTTCATCCGTCACGATCCAGGTTTCGAGAGATGTGACATTGCTGACGCCAATCATGTCAGCACTTTGGGGTGGCACCGTCACGTTGACGGGCGACGCCACCATGCAATTGGAGTGAACGCATGAAGCGACTTATTCAACTCCCGATGACGCACCCGTCCATTCTGGGCGCGGTACTTGCAGTGGTGGTGGGTATCGGAACGTTCCTTTACATGGGCGACCAGGGTGGGGTGACCACAGTTGCTGGTGAAATCGAGACGACCTCAGTGGTGGTGGTAGTCCGCGATCTGGGGGCGCGCGTTCGCGTGGGCGCCGATGATCTCGAGATACGCGAGTTGCCGTCGGCCGGCGTTCACCCGCTGGCACTGCGCTCGATCGACGACGCGGTTGGACAGTTCACCGTCAGCTTCACAGCGAGTGGCGAACAGGTCCTGGCGCACGATCTCTCTACAGATGTCCTGGGTGGCGGACTGGCGCAGCTGGTTCCGGTGGGAGAGCGCGCGATCTCGATCGCGATCTCAAACGCGATCGCGGCTGGTGGTCTGGTGAGTCCGGGCGACCACATTGATGTGATCGCGATTTTCACTGAAGCCGCAGTAGGCCGAGACGGGACATCGATTGTTGCGCAGAACGTTGAGGTGCTTGCGATCTCGCAGGTTGTGCTGGGCGACGACGTTGACTCGACGCGCGAAGCGACTGTCTCGAACTCACCGAACGCGGTGAGCGCGACGGTGACCGTGGCTGTCTCACTGGAAGATGCGCAGCGAATTTCTCTTGCGGAGAGCTTCGGAGAGCTGCGCGTATTCCTTCGCAATCCCGATGATGACTCTGAACCGATTGCGGTTCCGTTGAACCTCGAATCCGTAGCACGGCGATAACGGCAGAAGGCGGGCAGCTGAAGATGCAGGCCAGCGGACCAATTAAGGTACTGCTCGTTTCGAGCGACCCGGACGTCCTTGAGACGATGAAGCGGGCGCTTTCGAGCGACTCGATCTCGATCGTGGGCGAAGCATGGCCGGGGATCGAGTCAGTTCGACTCGCCTCGGAGATGAAGCCAGCGGTGGTGCTGGTTCATGCTGAGGAGCCGCTGGGTCCAGCAGTGAACACGGTTCGCTCGATCGGTCAGGCGGCACCGGAAGCTGGCCTGGCGGTGCTGTCCAGTCTGGGTGATCTGGACACGATTCGCCGGGTAATGAACGCGGGTGCGCACGACTTTGCGACGCTTCCACTTGGTGATGACGAGATTCGTGAGGCGACGCTGCGTGCTTACGACGCGGTCAACAGCTCGAACACCGGAGATGAGAGCGCGAAGTCGGCCACAGGGACGGTGTTGAGCGTGATTGGTCCGCGAGGCGGCGTTGGGAAGACGGCTGTTGCCTCGAACCTGGCGGTGGCTTTGTCCAGCGAGACAGGTACATCGGTGGCGCTTGTTGATCTTGACCTGCTGTTTGGATCGGCAGCGGTTGCGCTGGGCGTGATGCCAGCGGCGACGATTCAGGACTGGATGCACATGCGGGCGAGCGGTCACACCGAGCCGGTTGGCCGATATCTGTCCAATCATCGGGATGGTCTGAAGCTGTTTGCGGCTCCGCTGGAGCCGGACACGGAGTTGGACTTTGGTGCGCAGGATGTTGCAGACATTGTGAGCGACTTGTCCAGCACCCATGAGTTTGTGGTGATTGATACACCGCCTTCGTTCACGGAGGTGACGGCGGCAGCAATTGAGGTTGCCTCGGCGACGTTGCTGATGACGAGTGGCGACATTGCGTCGCTGCGCGCGGTGCGCCATGTGGTGCAGACGCTGCGGACGTGGGGTATTGAAGACGAGAAATTGCGCCTGGTTCGCAACAGCCCAGTGCCGTTCCGCGGCGCCTCCGACGAGGAGATGCGGGAAGCGATTGGGATTGATGTGGCGTGGTCACTGCCGCATGACCGGGATGTCTTCAAGACCACGGACCTTGGTGTATCGGTGGTGGAGTCAAACAGCCGAAGCCCGTTCGCACGTCAGGTGACGGACATGGCTCACTTCTTCGGACGCGTGAAGCGGCCGGAATCGCAGCAACGGCGCCGCCTACTGGGCGTCTTCTAGCTGATGGTGACGGAGAGACAGGCGATTCCATGGCGCTGATTCAGAGACCGAAGCTCAATCGTGATGGCGACGATCAATCGTCGGAGCCTACGCCGCTGCGTGTCGAGCCGCAGGACGAGCAGCCAACCGAGGTTGTGACGGATCCATCTCCGGAGAACGAGCTGGACCAAACGGATTATGCCGCGCGACCAGAGATGCCTGACGAGACGCCGGTTGCGCCGATTCCATTTTCAGCTGAAGCCGACGAGTCCGAACAACCGGAAGCAGCTGAGGCCGAGGCAGCAGCAGAGACACCTGCTGCGCCGCGACGGATGACGCCACGAACGCAGGCCCGACCGCTGATGTCACCGTCCGCGGATGCGGTACGCGAGGCAAGCGAGTCGATTACAAGCGATTCGAACGCACCATCGGCACCAGGCGCGCCGCCGACGACCGCGGCGCTGCGTCGGGATCTCCATCGGAAGTTGATTGAAGAGATTGACCAGGCGGCGCTTTCGAGCATGCCTGACTCGGAAGCCCGTTCGTTCGTCCAAGAGGCTGCGAGTGAGCTGGTGAACCGCGAGGTGTCAGCAGGGCTGGGTGGTTTCCGAGAGCGACTGCTGGAGCAGCTTGTAGACGACATTCTGGGACTTGGTCCGCTGGAACCATTGCTGCGCGATCCGTCGATCGCGGAAATCATGGTGAACGGCCCTGGTTCGGTCTACATCGAGCGCGCCGGCCGGCTGACGTTGACCGGGGTGCAGTTCCGGGACGATCAGCACGTGCTTCACGTGATCGAGCGGATTCTGGCGCCAGCCGGACGGACGATTGACGAGTCGACGCCAATGGTGGACGCGCGTCTGCCGGATGGTTCGCGTGTGAACGCGGTGATTCCACCAGCCTCGACGATTGGGCCACTGCTCACGATTCGTAAATTCGTGGCTGATCGACTGACGGCGGAGGACTTGATCGAGATGGGGTCGCTGACTCGGCAGTCTGCCGATCTGCTGCAGGCGGGTGTGGATGCAGGCCTGAACATCGTTGTCAGTGGTGGTACCGGTTCCGGGAAGACGACGATGCTGAATGTGCTGTCGACGTGGATTCCCTCGCAACACCGGATTCTGACGATCGAGGACCCGGCCAAGCTTTCACTTCGGCAGCCACACGTGGTGGCGCTTGAGGCGCGCCCGGGTGCGCAGATCAATCCGATCACGCAGGCGGCGCTACTGAAGAACTCGTTGCGCATGCGCCCTGACCGAATTGTGGTGGGTGAGGTCCGTGGTGGTGAAGCATTCGACATGCTGCAGGCGATGAACACTGGTCACGAGGGCAGCATGTCCACGGTTCACGCCAATACTCCGCGTGACGCGGTCCGGCGTGTTGAGAACATGGTGCTGATGGCCGGTTTCGAGCTGCCGATTCGGGCGATTCGAGAGCAGATCGCATCGGCACTGGACATGATCGTGCAGGTCTCGCGACTTCGTGACGGCTCTCGCCGGGTGGTGGCAATCAGCGAGGTGGTGGGTATGGAGGACCAGACGGTCACCATGCAAGACCTTTTCGCGTACGACTACCACGAGAACGAGTTGGTGTTCCAAGGCTTGCGTCCCGCATGTGCAGATCGGCTTGAAGCACAGGGATTCACGGTACCGGTGGGTGAAGATTACGGGTCGACCGGGACGGATTGGTAGGCGGCATGAGTCCACTCCTGATCGCGGTCTTCGCGGCAATTGCAGTCTTCTTGCTGGTCAAGGGCCTAGGTTCGTCCGGTTCTTCGGAGGCGCGCAGCCGTCGGATGGACATGGTGATGAACTCGTCTGCGGATGCGGATGCGCGACAGGCGCAGGGCAAGCGTCGCGCGGGGGCAGCCGATGTCGGGAAGAAGCGGATCACGGCGCTGAAATCGAAGCGCCGTAGCGGTTCCTATCGGGCGTTTGGAGTGGCACTGGGGCTTGGGGTGCTGGCCGCGGTGATTGGGTGGTCACTGGTTGGTCAGGTTGGTGCGGTTGGTGGCCTGGTTGTTGGATTCCTGCTGCCGACGCTGGTGCGCGGACAAGGGACCAAGCGTCGAAAAGGCAAGATCAC
>JABIST010000135.1 GCA_018700215.1 Dehalococcoidia bacterium
CCGTCGCCATCGGCGTCGGCGTCGGCCTCCCCATCGGCATCCTCGCCGGCTGGTGGGGCGGACGCCGTGATGAGTTCCTCATGCGCCTCATGGACTCCCTCTTCGCCTTCCCCTCACTCCTCCTCGCCCTGCTCATCATCACCGGCCTCGGCCCCGGCCTACAGAACGTCACCATCGCCATCGGCATCCCGTTTATCGCCGTCTTCGCCCGCATCGCTCGCGGCAGCACCCTCTCCGTCAAGGAGCAGGAATACATCATGGCCGCCCTCTCCATCGGCTCCAGCGACAGACGTATCGCCGCCCGTCACATCCTCCCCAACATCCTCGCCCCCATCATCGTCCAGGCATCCCTCCTCTTCGGCATCGCCATCATCATCGAAGCCGCCCTCTCCTTCCTCGGCCTCGGCACCCTCCCACCCAACCCAAGCTGGGGCATCATGCTCTCCAACGCCCAGCGCTTCCTCCGCTCAGAACCCATGCTCGCCATCGTCCCCGGCACCGCCATCTCCGTCACCGTCCTCGCCTTCAACCTCCTCGGCGACGTCCTCCGTGACCTCCTGGACCCCCGCCTCCGCGGCTCCGACTAGGAAGCATCCCCCGCCCCCTCCGCGACGAACGCACCACCCGGCGCCCCACGCCACCCCTTCACGACAAACCACTCCCACGATCCCCTCCCGCTCTCGCGGGGCAGCTCCCCCCAACTGCTCCCTTCGCGATCATTGACACAACATATTCCTTGACAGACATATATCTATCTGGCAATATCTTCCCCATGAGCACCTTCGCCGCCCTCGCCGAACCCAACCGACGCCTCCTCCTCGATGCGCTCCGCGACGGCGCGCGCACCGTCAACATGCTCGTCGAAGCCATCGGCCTCAGTCAGCCCGCTGTCTCGAAGCACCTCCGCATCCTCCGCGAAGCCGGCCTCGTCGTCGTCCGCCCCGAAGGCCAGCGACGCTGGTACGAGGTCGATGCAGCCCCGCTCGCGGACCTCGATGCCTGGCTCGAGCCATACCGCGCCCACTGGGCAACCCGCCTCGATGCTCTCGAGCGCCACCTGGACAACACGGCGGAACGTTCGCGCACCGCCGCACAAGAGAAGGAACCAAACGCATGACCGCGTCTACCAACAGCCCAATCACACCGGCCGACGAGGGCGTGATCGGCGAACACAACGACGGCCGCGCCTTCATCCGCTTCGAACGTCACCTCGATCATCCGGTCGAGCGCGTCTGGGCGTCGCTCACCGAACCGGATCAGATCATCCAGTGGCTCTGCCATCGCGTCGAAATCGAGCCGAAGGTCGGCGGGCACTTCACCATGTGGCTCGGCGCAACCGACGGAGAGGAGCCGGAAGAGACTGGCCAGATCACCATCTTCGAACCACCACACCTCCTCGAGTCCGCTGAAGACGATGGCTCGACACTGCGCTGGGAGCTGCGTCCCCAGGGCACCGGCTGCCTGCTGACATTTACCGACACACGCCCGCTCGGCGAGCGCGCCAGCAACTCAGTCCGCGCCGGCTGGCACCTCCGCATGGAGCAGCTCCCCGAAGCCCTCAACGGCCGCCCCACGGACTGGGTCGCCCTCGACGCCACCCGCACCGAGCATGACGCCATCGCCCGCATCGAAGAGATCTACTGGCACTACCGCAACCAACCCCGCTGACGAACCACCCCTGACGCTCAATCGAGCGTCAGGGAAACGGCCGCCCCGCCTCTGCGCCACCGCCACGCAGACAGACCCGAAGGGTCTAGGTGGAACGCACACCCTCCAGGAACCAGGTCTCTACCGGACCCTTCCCCTTCACATCAATCGGGCCCCGAGCTGTCAGCATGAACTCGTGCTGAATCAGCTCTCGCGTCGCCGGCCCAACCTGAATCTTCCCCGGCACCCCCTGCGACTCCATCCGACTCGCCATGTTCACCGTGTCGCCCCACACGTCGTACTGGAACTTGGTCGTCCCAATCACGCCCGCCACCGCCGGCCCCGAATTGATCCCAATCCGGAACTCTAGCTCCCCGTGCGCTGATGTCCGCTGCTCCTCCAGCCACGACAGCATCGCCAGCGCCATCCGCGCCACCGCCTGCGCGTGATCGTGTCGCCGACGAGGCGCACCCGCCACCGCCATATATCCGTCCCCCATCGTGTGCAGCTTCTCCACCCCGTGCCGCTCCGCCAGCGCGTCAAACTCGCTGAACACCTCGTTCAACAGCTCCACCGTCTCTCGCGGCGCCAGCCCCGCCGCGAAAGGAGTGAACCCCACCACATCAGCGAACAGAATGCTCACCGATTCGAACTGCTCCGCGATCGTCCCCTCGTGGTCACGCAACACCTCCGCCACATCCCGTGGCAGCACGTTCAACAGCAACCGATCGGACTTCCCCTTCTCAAGCTGCAACAACCCCAACACCCGCTGATTCTCGCCCACGAAGAAATACAGCATCGCGAACACAATCGCCGACACCGCGCCGATGTTCATCACGAAGAACGTCACCACTACACCATTCGGCAGATTGTTCTCCGCTGGCAGCGCCGGGTCCAGCAACGCACTCGCCAGCACCAGCAGCAGATACGCGCCCAGCCACGTCAGCGCCCCACGCCGCCCACCGATCAAGAACGCCCCGATCGGTGCCAGCAGCGACCACAGCACCACCCCGCCCGAACCAACGAACCCGCCCAGCGACAGCGCCAACAAGAATGGGACCAGCAGAATCATCACCAGCTGCGCCCGCAACAGCGCCACCTGGTGACTGGTCAATCGCAGCGCCGCCACCGTCCCGAACGAAAACGCCCCGTAAGCCAGCGGCAACGATGCCGCAATCGGCTCGTCGAACCACAGATAGATGCTGGCCCATCCGAACGCCGCAATCCCCGAAAAGCTCGCCAGGATCGTCAGCAGCGTCTCGCGCAGGTACACCTCACCTGCGCGCTCGTCTGGCACACCCATCGAAACAGCCGCTGCCGTCGATATCTGATTCACCATCACCTCGGATCGCCTCAGCCGCGCCGCCGGATTCCGCAAACGCGAGCGTAATCATAGGTGACCTCCAACAATTAAGTCAGCAGCCACCAAAGCCCCTGCGGCACCTCAGCCTGCCACACCACCCGCCCCCAGAAACCTCCCCACACCTCCCAAAACCCACTCAAATCGCCACAACCCCACCTCAACCAATCACAACCACCAAATCACCAAGACCCCCACCAACCGGGCCTCCAGTTCGCGCACAGCCCCCCACCTTCACAATCCACAACCACCCCCACAGCCACCCTCCGAGACCAGCCCTTCCCCCCACACAAAAAGAACCCCCGACGCACCACGCCGAGGCCCACAATCAAACCCGAAGGGTCATAAACGGGTCGAAGACCCTAGGGCCCTGAAATGAGCTGGTCGACCGGCGCAAAATCATCCGTCAGCACCCGCGCCCCATCTGCGAACGCCGCCGCATCCCCATCCGCCATCACGTAATCGATCGCCTCCCGATCCGTGATCCGCCCCTGCAACGCCCCCCAGTCGATCGGCGCCTTCGACCCCACCAGTACATAGTTCCCACCCCGCTCCCCCGACAGCCGAGTGAACGTCGACACGATCGCCACGTGCTCCCAAACATCGAGGAACGTCGACATCTCCGCCTTCGCAAACCCCAGCGGTGGGTAGTCCAACAGGTTCATAAGATACACCCCGTCCTCCGCCAACACCCGATCAATCTCCACCAGAAACTCCCGAGTCGTCAGGTGCCACGGCACACTCAGCCCGTTGAACGCATCCCCCAGCACATAGTCGAACGACCCATCCGCCTCATCCGGCAGCATCATCCGAGCATCCCCAACTTCCACCCGCAGATCCTCGGAAATCACCAGCCCCAGCTCGCGCTCCACCAGCTCAACCAGCTCCCCATCAATCTCAAACACCACCGACGACGAACCCGGCCTCACCGCCTCCACGTAGCGCGGCACCGTGAACCCACCCCCGCCCACGTACGCCCCATGCAGCGGCCCCTCCGGCCGCTCAGCCAACACATCCGCCACCACCTGCGAATAGCGGAACTCCAGGCGCGTCGGGTCGACCACGTCCACATAGCTATTGCGGAACGTATCCAGCCACAGCACCCGCCCGTTCGGATTGTCTGGCGGCACTTGGATC
>JABIST010000210.1 GCA_018700215.1 Dehalococcoidia bacterium
AAACATGCCTCGTTCGACTCGCCCTCTTAGCTTGAATGTCGACATGGCTTCGCTCCATGAATCTATGTGAGTAACGAGGTTACTGATTGATCAGTTCTGGGCATTCTAGTTCGTCGTGCACGGAGGGCAAGCTCCAGGGGGATGAACCACGGTTACGATAGAACATATGTGCTGTATTGTCAATTGCTACTTCAGGGTGCGATCAAACCATTCGAGGACGTGGTGGTGGTAGGCGCGGGCGATGGCGGGGTGGCCGGTGCGGGTGAAGCCGTGGAAGCCGCCGGGGAAGCGGATGAACTCGACGGTGTTTCCCTGGCGTTTGAGGGCGGTGTAGTACTCCTCGGATTGTGAGATGGGGCAGCGGACATCGGCCTCGCCGTGGAGGAGGAGGACGGGGGTTTTGACGTTGGGGGCGTAGGTGATGGGGGAGCGTTCGACGTAGGCATCGAAGTTGCCCCAGGGGGTGCCGCCCCATTGCTGTTCGCCGAACTGCACGGCGATATCGGTCTGGCCGTACATGGAGACGAGGTTGGTGACGGGGGCGGCGACGATGGCGGACTTGAAGCGGTCCGTGTGGCCGATGGTCCACGAGGTCATGAAGCCGCCGTATGAGTAGCCGTGGATGCCGAGGCGCTTTTCGTCGACGTAGCTGCGTCGGAGGATGCGGTCGACGGCGGCCATCTGGTCTTCGTAGTCCTCGCCGCCCCAGTCCTGGAAGACGCGGGAAACGAAGTCGTGGCCGTAGGTGGATGAGCCTCGGGGGTTGATGTAGAGGACGAGGTAGCCGGCGGAGGCGAGCATCTGGTGCTGGGCGGCCCAGCCGTTGCCGAAGAAGCCGTTGGGGCCACCGTGGACTTCGAGGACGAGCGGGTACTTCTTCTTGCGGTCGAAGGCGGGCGGGAAGGTGAGCCAGCACTCGATATCGAGATCGTCGCGGCGGAAGGTGAAGCGTTCGGTGCGGCCGGGCTTGTGAGTGCGGAGGTAGGCGGCGTTGACGTCGGTGAGCTGGCGCTCCTCGGTGGCTTCGAGGTCGACGGCGGTGATCTCGTTGGGGCGGGTGAGGGTGGAGGCGAGGACGGCGGCGCGGGAGGCGTCCGGGGTGAGGGCGAGGCCGGCGGCCAGCTCCTCGGGAGTGCGGAGCGCATCGACGCGGGAGCCGCTGGGGGTGGCGCTGTAGAGGCCGGTGGATCCGTGGCGTTCGGCCTGGAAGATGATGCGGCGGCCGGTCCAGCGGAGTGGTGGCGGTTCGGCGAGTGGGATGCCGGCGGCGGTGGGGTGGAGCCAGTCGTCGGTGATCTGGGTGGGCTCGCCGCCATCGGTGGCGTCGACCGTCCAGAGATAGGACTGGGCGTAGGCGTACTCCTGGCCGCCGGAGACGTAGGCGAGGCGTTTGGCATCGGGGGACCAGGCGATGGGGCCGAGGCCGCTGAGGTTGCGGACGAGGCGCTGGACGCGGCCGCCGGTGGCGGGGATGACGCAGAGTTCGAGCTTGCCGGGGGTGCGTCGCTCGCGCTGGGCAGAGCTGTCGTTGGAGGCGAAGGCGATGGACGTGCCATCGGGTGAGGGGGTGGGGAAGTAGCAGTCGACGTCGCCTCGGGTGAGCTGCTTCGCCTCGGCTGTTGCTACGTCGACGCTGAAGAGCTGGCGGTGGGTGTCGCCGCGCCAGCCGATGCCATCGGCGCGGAAGTAGATGCGGTTGACGCGCTTCGGGGTGGGGATCGTCTTGTCGGCGTCTGGGTCTGGGGCGTTCGGGTCGACCTCGGCGGCGGCGATGAGGGCGGAGCTGTCCGGGAGCCAGGTGATGGAGCGGACGGTGCCCTGCAGGTCGGTGAGCTGGGTGGCTTCGCCGCCGTCGGCGGGGAGGAGCCAGGGCTGGGCTGGGGAGGTGGTGCCGTCCTCGGATCGTTGCGAGCGGAGGAAGGCGAGGGTGCGGCCGTCCGGGGACCAGGCAGGGGCGGAGTCGAGCGGGCCGGCGGTGAGTCGGCGCGACTCGCCGCCCTTGAAGGCCACGACTTCGATGTGGGAGTGGCGGCGGAGGGAGTCGGGATCGACGCCGGCGCGGACGTAGGCGACGGAGGCGCCGTCCGGGCTGATGGCGGGCGCGGCGACGGTGTCGAGGTCGATGGCGATGTTGGGGTCGATGCGTGTCGGCATGTGCGGCTCCTCGGATGTGGGTTCGTCGAGGAATGGTAGCGGGGAGCGAGGTGGCTAGGGGCGGTCCCAGCCGCTGGCACCTCGGATGAGGGCGCGCTGTCGGTTGATTTCGCCGGAGTGGTACAGGTCGTGGTTGATGATGATGGTGAGGAGGTGCTTCGTCGGGAGGAGGCGGCCGGTGTGGATGGGGCGCTCGACGTCGAGCTCGGCGTCGTTGTCGAGTGCCGCGACTGTGTCGACGAAGGCGGTGTGGGCGGCATCGAGCCACGACATGATCTCGGCTCGATCCGCGGACGGCGGGGCGGTTGATGGCCAATCGAGCGAGGCGTCGCCGAAGGCGTGGTTGGCGTACATGAGCTTGGCGGCAGCGACGTGGCGGACGATATCGGCGATGGAGAGTTCGGGCACCGTGCCGAAGACGTCGGCGCTGTGGTTCGCGGGGCGTGTGTCCCACTCGTCGTCGCGGACGTCGCTGAGGTTACCGAGCAGGCCCTGGTAGCGGTCAGTGCGGTATGCGGCGTCGAGTGCCTGGAGCATCGTGTCGAGGGCGGCTCGTGACATGCGGGGATGCTAGCGGATGCCAAGCGCGGGGAGTCAGGCGATACTCGGCGCCGAGTGGTGTGAGCAGAGGAGTTGGTGATGGGTGACCTCGAGGGTCAGGTGGCGATCGTTACTGGCGGGGCGTGGGGGATTGGTGGGGCGACGGCACGGCGGCTGGCGCGGGATGGGGCACGGGTGCTGATTGCGGACCTCGATGGCGACGG
>JABIST010000166.1 GCA_018700215.1 Dehalococcoidia bacterium
CCGGCTACCTGCGCGCCGTGCGCGAGTGGTGCGACGAGCAGGGGCTGCTGCTGATCTTCGACGAGGTGCAGTCCGGGATGGGCCGCACCGGCACGCTCTGGGCGTACGAGCAGGAGGGCATGGAGCCGGACATCTTCACCTCCGCGAAGGCGCTGGGCGGCGGCGTGCCCGTCTCCGCGGTGCTGGCGAAGGAGCACGCCTCGGTGTTCGTACCGGGTGACCACGGTTCGACGTTCGGCGGGAATCCGCTGGCGACCGCAGCCGGGGCGCACGTGATGCATCGGCTGCTGGAAGGCGGCGTGCTGGCGAACTCGAAGGCGCGCGGCGAGCAGCTTCAGCAGCGGCTGGCGGGCCTCGAGGACCGGCACGCGCTGGTGAGCGGCGAACGCGGGATCGGGCTGCTGCACGGGCTGGAGCTGTCATCGGACGTGGCGGTGGACGTGGCGAACGCGGCGCGCGAGGCGGGGTTGCTGCTGAATCCGATTCGGCCTGACGTGGTGCGGTTCATGCCGCCACTGACGGTGACTGAGGCGGAGATCGACCAGGCCGTTGATATTGTCGAAGGAGTGCTCGACACGCTCGAACAGAGCTAGTCAGCACCACGCCTCGCAAGAGACCAGACAACACATTGACCGGCGCGAGTGGGAGCACCGATGACTGAGAAGATTGTCCTTGCTTATTCGGGTGGACTCGATACGTCCGTGGCTACGAAGTGGCTGCAGGAGGAGCGCGGTTACGAGGTTCACTGCCTGACGGTGGATCTGGGGAACCTGCCGGACATGGAAGGCGCACAGCGACGCGGCGAAGAAGCGGGCGCGCTGTCCGTGGACGTGATCGACGCGAAGGCGGACTTCCTCAACTACTTCGTGTTCCCGGCGTTGCAGGCAAACGCGCTGTACCAGGGCGAGTACCCGCTGGCGACGGCGCTGGGTCGGCCACTGATCGGCAAATTGCTGGTGGACAAGGCTCGGGAGCTGGGCGCGACAGCAGTGGCGCACGGCTGCACCGGTAAGGGCAACGACCAGGTGCGGCTCGATGTGGCGATCACAACGCTTGCGCCGGATCTGACGATTATCGGGACGGCGCGCGAGAATGAGATGAGCCGGGACGCGGCGATCGAGTACGCCACCAAGCACGGGATATCGGTGCGGCAGACGCTGGCGTCGCCGTATTCGACGGACGAGAACCTGTGGGGACGCTCGGTGGAGTGCGGCGAGCTGGAAGATCCGTGGGCGGAGCCGCCAGAGGGTGTGTGGTCGTGGACGACTGACCCTGGCAGCGCGCCGGATGAGCCGGCGATCCTCGAGATCAGCTTCGAGCAGGGGATTCCGGTTGCGATCGATGGCGAACGGCTGGATCCGGTGACGCTGGTGCAGCGGCTGTCGGACCTCGGAGGGAAACACGGCATCGGTCGTGTGGACATGGTCGAGGACCGGCTGGTGGGGATTAAGTCGCGGGAGATTTACGAGGCGCCGGCAGCGGTAACGCTGATCACGGCGCACAAGGCGCTGGAGCAGCTGACGCTGGCGAAGCCGCAGATTCGGATGAAGGAGCGGGTGGCGCAGGAGTACGCGGACCTGGTCTACAACGGGCTCTGGTACACGGGGCACCACCGGGACCTCGCGGCGTATGTGCAGTCGAGCCAGCAGGACGTGACGGGCGAGGTGCGGATTCGGTTGTGGCGGGGGACGACGACCGTGCTGGGCAAGCAGGCGGCATACAGCCTCTACAGCAAGGAGCTGGCGACCTACGGCGACGACGACCTGTTCGACCAGAAGGCGGCGCAGGGGTTCATCAAGCTGCACGGCCTCTCGGTGCAGGTGCAGGCGCATCGCCAGTTGCTGCGTGAGTCGAAGGATCTGCTGCACCTCGCTGCGCCTGAGCGCGACGGCGAGAGCGACTAGCTCGAGCGCGCAGCGTGCGCCGGATCATCGAGGGCGACAACCTCGACGTGCTGCGCGCGCTGGACGATGGCGCGGTCAACCTGATCTACATCGATCCGCCGTTCAACACGGGACGAGAGCAGCGCCATACCTCGATGCGGACGGAACGCGTCGAGAGTGGCGAGGCGGACGAGGGCGACCGGACAGGATTCGGCGGGCGTCGCTATCGGACGACAGAGCTGGGGTCGCAGGCGTTCGCGGATGCGTTCGACGACTTCCTCGGATTTCTCGAGCCGCGGCTGATCGAGTGTCGGCGGGTGCTGGCGGCGGACGGGTCGCTGTTTTTGCACCTGGATCCTCGGGAGTCGCATTACGCGAAGGTGCTGCTGGATGGGATCTTCGGGCGGGCGAGTTTCCTGAACGAGATCGTGTGGGCGTACGACTACGGCGGACGTTCGAAGCGACGCTGGCCGGCGAAGCACGACACGATCCTCTGGTACGCGAAGGATCCCGAGCACTACACGTTCGACTACGACGCGATCGACCGGATTCCATACATGGCGCCAGGACTGGTGACGCCGGAGAAGGCGGAGCGTGGGAAGGTGCCGACCGACGTGTGGTGGCAGACGGTGGTACCGACTTCGGGAACCGAGCGGACGGGGTATCCGACGCAGAAGCCGCTGGCGGTGCTCGAGCGGATCATTCGCGTGCACTCGCGGCCCGGGGACGTGGTGGCGGACTTCTTCGCGGGGTCGGGGACGACCGGTGATGCGGCGGCGCGAAACGACCGCGACTTCTTGCTCGTAGACAGCAACCCGGAGGCGATCGACGTGATGGCGAGCCGCCTCGAGGGGTGGCAGCCGGAGATCGTGCGGGCGGCACCGATGGCGGGCGAGGGCGGGGCAGGATAGCCTCGCGACCGCGGAGGACAGCATGACAGACGACTCGAATCAGCCCCCAGTGAAGCTGTGGGGCGGGCGTTTTAGCGGCGATACGAACGAGCTGGTGGATGAGTTCAACGCATCGATCACGTTCGATCGGCGGCTGTACCGCGAGGACATCGCGGGCTCAATTGCGCATGCGAGGATGCTGGCGAAGCAGGGCATCATCAGCGACGAGGATCGGGACGCGATTGTCGCGGGCCTCGGAGAGATTCACGCGCAGATTGATGCGGGCGAGTTCGAGTTCCGGGTCGACCGCGAGGACATTCATCTGAACATCGAGGCGGCGCTGATCGAGCGGATCGGCGACGCGGGGCGGCGACTGCACACGGGGCGCTCTCGGAACGACCAGATCGCGACGGACAATCGGCTGTTCGCGCGGGCGGCGTGCGATGAGGCGCTGGCGGAGCTGCGGGGGATGCGGCGGGCGCTGATCGACCTCGCTAGCCGCGAGTCGGAGACGGTGATTCCGGGGTACACGCATTTGCAGCGGGCGCAGCCGATTCTGCTGGCGCATCACCTGCTGGCATACGAGGCGATGTTCACGCGTGACACGGAACGGATCGCGCAGGCGCGCGCTCGGACGAACGTGTTACCCCTCGGCGCCGGGGCGTTGGCGGGGGTGACGTACCCGATCGACCGCGAGTTCGTGGCGCGGGAGCTTGGGTTTGACTCGATCAG
>JABIST010000157.1 GCA_018700215.1 Dehalococcoidia bacterium
GGCGAGCACGGCGGCAACGTGGTTGCGTTCGGCACTCCCGATGTGGTGGCAGACGACGAGAACTCCGTGACTGGCGAGTACTTGTCGGGTCGCCGCCGGATCCCGCTGCCGGTGCAGCGTCGTGCGGGAAGTGGTGAGCATCTGCTGGTGCGCGCCGCCGAGGCGAACAATCTGAAGCGGATCGATGTGAAGCTGCCGCTGGGGCAGTTCATCGCGGTGACTGGAGTTTCTGGTTCCGGGAAGTCGACGTTGGTGAACGAGATTGTCGCGAAGCAGCTCGCGCATGACCTGAACGGGGCTCGCGAGCGTGCCGGCGCACACGCGGGGATCGATGGGCTCGAACACCTCGACAAGGTTGTGGTGATCGACCAATCTCCGATTGGGCGGACGCCGAGAAGCAATCCAGCCACGTATACCGTGCTCTTCACACTTGTTCGCGATTTGTTCGCGCAGGTGCCCGAGGCACGCGCTCGCGGCTACAAGCCCGGGCGATTCTCGTTCAACGTGAAGGGCGGTCGCTGCGAGGAGTGCAAGGGCGACGGCTACATCCTGATCGAGATGCAGTTCCTCCCGGACGTCACCGTCCCGTGCGAGGTCTGCCACGGCTCTCGCTACAACCGCGAGGCGTTGGAGATTCTGTTCCGAGGCAAGAGCATCGCCGAGGTGCTGAATATGACGGTGACGGAGGCGCTCGACTTCTTCGAGGCGTTCCCGCGGCCGCGTCGCAAGTTGGAGACGCTTGCCGATGTTGGGCTGGGCTACATCCGCCTGGGGCAGCCGGCGACGACGCTCTCTGGTGGCGAGGCGCAGCGAATTAAGCTGGCGACGGAGCTATCGAAGCGCGCGACCGGGCGGACGGTCTACATCCTGGACGAGCCGACCACCGGGCTGTCGTTCCGCGACACGGAGCATCTGCTGACGGTGTTGCAGCGGCTGGTGGACGGTGGCAACACGGTGATCGTGATCGAGCACCACCTCGATGTGGTGAAGAACGCGGACTGGGTCGTCGATCTGGGGCCGTACGGCGGGCAACGCGGTGGGAAGGTGATCGCGGAAGGGTCACCGGAGCAGGTGGCGGCAAACGAGGAATCGGCGACTGGTCGGTTCTTGCGCGACACGCTGGCGGTTCACGATCATGTGGCGAAGCAGGCTCCGAAGCGGCGCAAGCAGGTAGCTGGAGCAGCAGCCTCGAAGAATGGCGCGAGTGCCGGTGGGCCGAAGGCGAAAGCCAGAGCGAAGCCGAAGGCGAAAGCCAAAGCGGGGCCGAAGGCGGGGCGGGCGACCAAGGCGACGGCGAAAGCTGAGGCGTAGCCGCGGTGACAACACTCCAACTGCAGAACAACGATGCGCGGATCGCATACCTGGCGGTGGTGTATCACCTCGGGCGGCCGGGGTCTGAGATCGACCCGGAGAGCCTCGGGGTGCACCGGGCGGCGCTGCAACCGTTGCTGGAGGTGCTGCGGCCACAGCTCGAGCAGGCGGTGGTGACCGTGGAGGCGAACGCGGGGCAGGTCCAGCGAATCGGGCAGGCGCTGTCGGGAGTCTCGAACGAGTTGCGGCAGTACGGGCTGTCGGGGAGCTCGATGGTGGCGGGCTTCTCGGAGACGGTGGTGGGCTTCTGGCCTGAGGTTGCGGCAGACCAGGGGGCGGCCGCGGATCTTGTTCAGTTCGCGGTGATGTTGCGTCGGCGACTGGAGTCTGAGATCACATCAGCGGTGGCTGAGCTTGCCGCTGATGCGGCAGCAGTGGAGGCGGAACGGCAAGCGCGGCGCGGTGCCTGGTGGCAAGTGTGGCGGCGATAACGGAAATCATCAGCGAATTCAGGCGTAACCCGCTTGTCTGCAACTCCAGCCGTTGCGTAGACTGCGGCCTGCGTACAAGACCCGGCGCGGCGGCTGGGTAATCAACCATGGATCTGCCCGAAAGGTACCGCTGCCGATGACCTACGTAATTACCTCACCGTGCATCGACACAACAGACCAGTCCTGCGTGGATGTCTGCCCAGTCGATTGCATCCACTTCGACGAGGGCGTTGACAAGATCCTCTACGTCGACCCTGACGAGTGCATCGACTGCGGTGCTTGCGAGCCGGCCTGCCCGGTCTCCGCGATCTACGCCGAGGACGATGTCCCCGAGGAGGAGACCGCGTTCACCGAGATCAACGCGCTCTGGTACTCCGACAAGGACGCGGCTCGCGCCAAGGTGCCAGCGAGCTAAGCTCCGCTTCCGGACAGACAGAAACA
>JABIST010000143.1 GCA_018700215.1 Dehalococcoidia bacterium
CGCCTCTTCGCCTGGATCTACGACCGCGCCGAGGCCGGCGAGCGAGCCATGCTCGCCCCGCTACGAGACCGCCTCGTCGGCGACCTCCACGGCACGGTCCTCGAAGTCGGTTGCGGCCCCGGCGGCAACTTCCCCCACTACCCCGCCGACGCCCACGTCACCGCCACCGACTACAGCGATCACATGATCCGCCGCGCCCTCCCCCGCGCCGCCGAGGTCTCGGCAACCATCGAGCTCGAAGAGGCCGACGCACACAACCTCCCCTACGCTGACGCGTCCTTCGACGCCGTCACCGCCGCACTGGTGCTCTGCTCCATCCCGAATCAGCCACGCGCGCTCAACGAGATCAAGCGCGTCCTCAAGCCCGGCGGCGAACTGCGCCTGCTCGAACACGTCCGCTCGCATCAGTGGTGGCGACGCTGGGGCGAACGCGCCATCAGCCCGCTCTCGTCGCTCCTCTTCGATGGCGAGCGCTTCGATCGCGATACCGCCGCCGCCGTCCACGCCGCCGGCTTCGAAGTCACCTCCGAGGAAGACATCGACCTCCCCGGACCACCCCTCCGACGCATCCTGCTCACGGCGCGTCGCCCCGCCTGACCAGCCCTCTAGTCGTCACAAGCCTCGATGATCGCCGCCGCCATCTGCTCTGTCCGAAGCTGCACCGTCAGCGGATCCTGCAGCCCGTTCGTCACGTATGCCACGGCCAGCCCCCGATGTGGATCCGCGTATGAGGCCACACACTGCTGCCCGCTGTGCCCGAACACATCCGGCTGATCGAACGGCGCAAACGCGCCACCTACCAGGAACCCCAGCCCGTACGACGAAGGCAGATGGCTCGTCCGATCAAAATCGCTGGCGTGCTGCACGCTCGTCGCCAGCCGCACCAGCGTCGATGAGATCGGGCACACACCCTCGTAGTCCTCCGAGCCATTCCACCGTCGCTCCAGCATCGAGTAGAACCGCGCCAGCGCCTCCGCCGTCCCCACAGCATTCGCAGCCGGTAGCTGCCCCCGCAGCGTCGCCGACATCCGAAAGCGCTCCACAATCCCGGAGGTCCGCGCCTCGCTCCCCTCCGGGTCGTCGAACGTCACCTCGGACATCGCCACCGGCAGAATCACCCGGTCCCGCTCCTCGGAACTCTCGATGCCCAGCGAGCAGTCCATCCCCAGCGGCTCGAAGATCACGTCGCGCATGAACTCCGCGGGTTCCCGCCCGTCCACCCGCCGGATCAGCTCCCCCAGCGCAAACCCATACGTCACCGGGTGATAGCCCGTGTCCGTCCCCGGCTCCCACTCCGCCGGCAGCGCCGCCGTCACCGCGGCAACGCCTGCCCAGTCATCGATTCGAGTCCAGTCGTAGTCCGGCGGAAACACCGGAAACCCACCCCGATGCGTCAGCACATCCCGCAGCGTGCACGCCTGCTTGCCGCCCTCGCCAAACTCCGGCCACACCTCCGAGATCGGCGTGTCCAGCGTCAGCTCGTGCCCCTCCACCAGCGACAGCACCGCCACTGCCGTGATCGCCTTCGTCGCCGAGAAGTACAGCAACCGGCTCTCCACCGTCGCGTCGCCGAACGCGCGACTGAACTGCAACTCCCCGTCGCGATACACCGCGACCTGCGCCGCCTCGTGCCACCCGTCGTCTACGTGCTCCTGCGCAACCGCCGTGATCCGGGCGATCCCCTCCGCCGTCAGCTCGCGGTCGCTCACCGTCGGTTGCTCACTGCTCGTGCCGCAGCACGATCTTCCCGAAGTTCGCGTTCGTCTCCATATACCGATGCGCCTCCGAAACCTCCGACACCGGAAACACCCGATCCACAATCGGCGAGATCGACTCATTCGCGAACAGCGGCAACACCCGCGCCACAAACTCCTGCGTCAGCGTCGCCTTCTCCTCCAGCGGCCGAGCGCGCAACAGCGTCCCGTGCACCCGCGCCCGCTTCCCCATCAGCGCACCCAGGTTCACCTCAAGCTTCGAGCCACCCATCGTCCCCACAATCACCATCCGACCGCGCAGCGCCAGCGCCGCCAGGTTCTGCTCCCAGTACGGCGCGCCAATCACGTCCAGGATCACATTCACCCCGGCCCCGTCCGTCCGCTCCCGCACCACCTCCGCGAAGTCCTCGTCGTGGTAGTTGATCCCCACGTTCAGACCCAGCGCCCCGGCCCGCTCCAGCTTCTCCGCACTCCCCGCCGTCCCGAAAATCCGACACCCCTGCGAAGCCGCAAGCTGAATCGCCGCCGTACCAACTCCAGATCCCGCCGCGTGAATCAGCACGCTCTCGCCCATCCGCAGCTCGCACTGCACAAACATCGCGTCGTACGCCGTCAGAAACACCTCCGGAATCGAGGCCGCGTCCACCAGCTCAATGTTCGGCGGCACCGGCATCAGCATCCGCTCATGGATCGCCAGCTTGCTCCCGTACCCGCCACCGCCCAGCAGCGCCATCACCCGGTCCCCCGGCGCCCACGACGACACCCGCTCCCCGACACTCTCGACGATCCCCGACATCTCGAGGCCCGGCAGATCGTCCCGCGTCCCCTTCGGCCCCGAATACCGCCCCATCCGCTGCAACAGGTCCGCCCGATTCAGCGCCGTCGCATGCACCGCAACCAGCACATCCTCCGGCCCCGCCACCGGATCCGGCAGCTCCTGGATCTCGAACACCTCAGGCCCACCCGGCTCGGTCACAATCGCTGCTTGCATCAACGCCTCCTCGGCCAAATCCGCTGACCGAGGCGGAGCGTAGCACCCACCGCCTCGGACCTATACTCGATACGTACACCCGAGCGATGAGGACACCGATGATCAACGCAACCAACGACTCCGCCCCCACCTCCGAGCAGCAGCTCGCCTCCTTCATCGTCACCGCCCAGGTGCCAGCAGACACACGACGAACCGCCCGCCGCTACCTCCTCGATTGGCTCGGCTCCACCCTCGCCGGCGGCGAAATGCGCCCGCCCTCCCTCCTCCGCGAGGTGATCAACGAACTCGGCGGCCACTCCCAGGCCACCGTCATCGCCACCGGCGGCCGCACCTCCGCCCCACTCGCCGCCTTCGCCAACGCCGCCGCCTCACACGTCCTCGAAATGGATGACCTCGACCCCGGCTCCATCTACCACCCCGCCGCGCCCACCGTCGCCGCCGCACTCGCCGTCGGCGAGCAGCTCTCCGTCGATGGCGACGCGCTGCTCGACGCCATCGCAATCGGTTACGAGGTAGGCATTCGCGTCGGCGAAGCCCTCGGCCCCAGCCACTACGAGCACTGGCACACCACCGGCACCGCCGGCACCTTCGGCGCAGCAGCCGCCGCCGCCCGCCTCTACGGCCTCGACGCCGATCAGACCCTCCAGGCTCTCGGCAGCGCCGGCACCATGACCGCCGGCCTCTGGGAGTTCCTCGCCGATGGCGCCATGTCCAAGCAACTCCACCCCGCCAAAGCCGCCCACGATGGCATCATCGCCACCCTCATCGCGAAGCAAGGCTTCACCGGCGCCTCCCGCATCCTCGAGGGCGACAAAGGCGTCCTCGCCGCCATGTCCAGCAAAGCTGCCCCCGAGCGCCTCACCGACGGCCTCACTTCCGAGATGACGTCGTGGCGCATCTCCGGCGTCGCCTTCAAGGTCCACGCCGCCTGCCGCCACACCCACTCCGCCGTCGATGCCGCCCTCAACCTCCGCGAGCAGCACTCGCTCACCCCCGATCAGATCGAACGCGTCGATGTCCGCATCTACTCCCAGGCGCTCGGCCTGCTCGATGGCATGGAGCCCACCACCCCTTACGCCGCCAAGTTCTCGCTCCCCTTCTGCATCGCCAGCGCCCTCATCTACGGCGACCTCGGCCTCGCCCGCTTCTCCGAAACCACCATCCGAGAAAAGCTCACCCTCGATCTCGTCGACCGCGTCTCCTTCGAAACCGACCCCGCCCTCGACGCCCTCTATCCCGAGACCTGGCCCAGCGTCGTCACCATCACCCTCCGCGACGGCACCGAGGTCACCGACCGCGTCGACTTCCCCGCC
Organism: Dehalococcoidia bacterium; assembly: GCA_018700215.1. GTDB lineage: Bacteria > Chloroflexota > Dehalococcoidia > UBA2979 > UBA2979 > JABIST01. The sequence continues at coordinate 4,020 of JABIST010000143.1, forward strand.
GGCGACATCCGCGCCGGCGTCGAAAATGACGACCTCATCACCAAGTTCGTCCGCATGACCGGTGAGCAACTCGCCGAGGAGGCCGCCATCGTCGCCGAGCGCGTGCTCAACGCTCAGCCGCCACTCACCGCCAGCGAGACCGTCCGCGCCCTCCGCATGGGCGGAATCTCCCTCGCCTCCAGCACCGCCCGCCGAGGCTAGGCGCACCACCCGGGTCACCTCACGCCTCCCGCCCAACCCGCGCCACTCCGTGATCTCGCCTCCGGCCGCAGCGAGCCTGCGTGCTACGATCCGCATCGTGCGGGGGCACAGAGGAGGCCGATATGACCGAGCTCAGCGACTCGCTGCGCCTGCAGGTCGAGCAGATCACCGCCCGCCTCGATCCCGCTGAACTCCCGTTCAAAACCACCGACGAAATCCACGCCCTCGAGGCCGTCTTCGGCCAGGAACGCGCCACACGCGCCATCGAGTTCGCGCTCGGGATGACTCAGCCCGGCTACAACCTCTACGCCTCCGGCCCAGACGGCATCGGCAAATCATCAATCGTCGAAGGCTTCCTCCGGCGCCGCGCCGCCCAGATGCCCACCCCCCGCGATTGGGTCTACGTCCACAACTTCAACGACCCTGACCGCCCGGTCGGCATCTCACTCCCCGCCGGCAGCGGCCGCCAGTTCGCGGAGCAAGTCCACCGCGCCGTCGAATCCGCTGGCGAGGAACTCCGAACAACCTTCGAATCAGACTCCTACGCCCGCCAACGCCAGGAACTCGCCTCCTCCGTCGAGACAGAACGCGCGACCATCCTCACGGCCCTCCAGGCCGAGGCCACCCAGCTCGGCTTCATGCTCCAGATGACCCCACAGGGCGTCTCCTCCGCCCCCCTCATCGATGGCAAGACCCTCAGTACCGAGGAGTTCCAGGCTCTCCCAGACGCCACCCGTGAGCAGCTCCAGGCCCGCGGTGCCGACCTCGAAAAGCGCGTCCAGGATGCGATGTTCGAGATGCGCGCCATCGAGCGTGCCGCACGAGAGCGCTTCGAACAGCTCGATAGCGAAGTCGCCGCCTTCGCCATCCGTCACCTCTTCGAACCACTCCTCGAAGCACACGGCGACGACGAAGAGGTCGCCGAATTCCTCAACGCCGCCCGCGCCGATCTCGAACGCGAGCGCGACAAATTCCGTGCTGATGTGCAGCAACAGCCGCTCATGCCCGGCCTCCCCGCACCCGCCGCGCCCACCCGCCGCTACCAGGTCAACGCCGCCATCTGCCACGAATCGAACGACGGTGCGCCCGTCATCTTCGAGCAGCACCCCACCCACAACAACCTCCTCGGACGCATCGAGTACCAGGGGCAGTTCGGCACCGTCGCCACGGACCACACCCTCATCAAGCCCGGCTCGCTCGCCATGGCCAACGGCGGTTTCATCGTGCTCCGCCTCCGCGACCTGCTCATGAACGCGCCCTCACTCGATGGCCTCAAGCGCGCCCTCAGCACCGCGCAAATGACCATCGAAAATCTCGTCGAGGCCTATGGCCTCAGCACCACCTCCGGCCTCCGCCCAGAGCCAATCCCCCTCGATGTCAAAGTCGTCATCATCGGCGACCCCGGTCTCTACGGCATGCTCTACCGCCTCGACCCAGATTTCCGCGAACTCTTCCGCGTCAAGGCCGACTTCGAGACCGACTTCAAGCGCAATGACGAAAACACCCTCGGCCTCGCCTCATACATCCGCTCCCAGTGCGATCGCAGCGGCATGCGCTGCCTCGAGGCCGGAGCCGTCGCGCGACTCGTCGAGCACTCATCCCGCATGGTCGAGGACCAAAAGCGCCTCTCCGCCAACCTCTCCACCCTCCTCGACCTCGTCC
>JABIST010000257.1 GCA_018700215.1 Dehalococcoidia bacterium
AAGCGAGCGATGCCGCCGATGAGGGCGGAGAGGAACTGCGCGGCCCAGTAGAGACGGAAGTCACGGAGCGCGAGCAGCTCGCGAATCGGGCTGGGGGTATGCGCGGCCTCGGGGGCTGCTTGTTCGTCGAGATCGGACGCCACGGGATCGCCTCGTTCCGCCCGCGGTGTGGTGACCGCAGGCGGTGACTATAAGCGCCGTGGCGATAAATAGGGGCTAGAAGCCGCCGCCGTTGACGTAGATGCGCTGATTGGTGACGTAGCTGCCGGCTTGATCGACGAGGTAGATAACGGCGTTGGCGATGTCTTCTGGCTGGCAGACGCGGCCGAAGGGGCTTGCGGCATCGAGTTCTCGGATGTCCTCGACGCCGCGGGTGGCGCGGACGAGGCGCTTGCCCATGTCGGTTTCGACGAGGCCGGGGGCGACGATGTTGACGTGGATGCCGTTGGGGCGCTCTTCCTTGGCGAGGGTGAAGGCGACGGCTTCCATGGCGGTCTTGCCCATGTTGTAAGGGGCACCGCGCGCGCCGAGGGACTGGGTGGCGCCGGAGGAGATCATGACGACGTCACCCCGGGGGAGTTCGCGCATCTGGGGGACGAGGAGCTGGCTCATGTAGAAGGAGCCGAAGGCGTGGGTTTCGACGACGCGGCGCATTTCGGCGGGATCGGTGTCGGCGATGGCGTTGCCTCGCGAGGCGATGCCGGCGTTGTTGACGAGGATGCCGATGGGACCGAGGTCCGCGAGGGCGGTGGTGGCCATGGCCTCGCACTGCTCGTAGTCGGAGACGTCGGCCTGGTAGGTGTTGGCGCGGCGGCCGAGGGCACGGACTTCCTCGGCGAGTGCGTCGGCGGCGTCGGAGTTGCGGGTGTAGTTGATGGCGACGTCCGCGCCGGCGGTGGCGAGAGCACGGACGATGCCGGCGCCGATGCCGCGGCCGCCGCCGGTGACGAGTGCGGTGCGTCCGGTGAGATCTGCCATGTAGGTGCTCCAGGGTTGCTGCGGGGGTTAATGACGTGAGTTAACTGCGCCCCGCTGGTTGGGCGGGGCGCTCAGTCTATCGGAGCGACTCGGGAGAGTTGGTAAGAGAGGGAGGGTGCCCGCACCGCGTGGGAGGCGAAACCAATGCGGCACGGGCTATACCCACGATTCCCCATGATGATCACGGTTCGACTGCTGGCCGGTGAGGGTCGGAGGTCCTGATCTGGTCGGGACAATTGCAGATTTGATGGACTCGTAACGGAGAATCAGTATTGATTGGTCGATGGAGCCAGAGGTCCGCATGGGTCAGGACGATGTCGGTCTTTGCTGAGTCAGCGGAGCGAAGCGACGAGGCCGCCGAGTTCCGCGAGCGGCTGGTTGCCGCGAGTAATGATCAGACGGGATCGATGGGTGAGCGCCTCGCGGATCAGCAGCTCCGCCGAGTCATCGTCCATCGCCTGTGGATCGAGTGCGAGCGAGTCGACGCGACCGGCCTCGAGTTGCTCTCGGACCAGGGTGGGGTCGGTGAGCGCGCGCTCGGTGCCCGCGAGGTCGAGCAGTCGTTGGGCTTCGGCGTCGCGATCGCGTTCGGCGTTTCCACGGACCTGCGGCCAGATACGCTCGGCGACCTCGTCAAGGGACGCGCGGATATCGATCCGTTCGATGGTGTCGACGCGGTCGCGAAGTTGCGGATTGAGGGCACTGAGGACGGGGGCGGTGATCACCAAGTCGCCTGCGAGAGCGATGTGGTCCAGGTGTTCGGCGGCGGTGTGATCGCCGATGGTTTCCGCGACATCGCGTGCGAAGCGGTCGATCATCGTGTCAACGGAGCGCTGGTAGTTGGCCTGGCTCCAGCCACCGAGGTTGCTGTGGTGGACGTTCTTCCAGTGGTCGCGGTGCGGGCCGGGGGCCTCGTGCTTGCCGCCGCGATCCAGGCGGATGAGACGTGCCTCGTTGGTGTCGACGAGGGCGACGAGGGTGCGAACTGCCTCCTGTGTGGCCTCGGCGAGCGGGAGGAGCCGGGGGCGGACGCCGGTGTGGGTCTGGGTGGGCAGGGGGACGCCGAGGGTGACGATCCACCAGAGGTTGCGGCCGTGGCAGGCGTAGATCGCGATGCCTCGGGCGGTGCGGTCGGCGTCATTCTCCAAGTAGTTGAGGAGGCGGTCGAAGTCCGCGTCGAAGGACTCGCGTGCGGCGCCACGTTCGGCGAGCTGGCCCTGGGTGGTGTGTAGTTCCTTGCGGACGATGGTCTGGGCCTCGTGGAGCCCGCGCCCGCTGACGCGCCAGTCGACGTAGCAGGAGATGACCGGATGTTCGGTGGGTTCCCAGTGAATCAGCGTCTCTGGGATTGCGAGCTGTGGCTCGATCCGCAGTGTGGTCATGCCGCTATTGGAGCGCGATCGGGCGGAGATTGACAGATGAGTCCGTCCCGAAAACGGGTGGCGAAGGCCCTTCGTTCAGGTAAGCGATTCGTTAGCAAGCTGACGAGCGAGCGCGAGAGCCTCGTCCGCGTCGCGAATTTCCTCGGAAGCTGCGGCCTCAGCGATCACGGCGAGGATGCGACCAATCTCGGGACCGGGCGGCAGGCCGGTGGCAGCGATCACCGCGTTTCCATCGACGAGTGCACTGACTTCGGCGGCTGCCGGCGGTGGGCGCCAACAGGTGATGCGTTGGACGTGGGCGACGTAGGCGGGCCAGCGAGTCGCCAGTTCCCTGGGGTCGGCGGTGGCGAGGGAGTCGGCGAGGAAGAGGAGGCAGACATCGGGGGTGGCGTCGCCGAGGCGGTCGTGGAAG
>JABIST010000365.1 GCA_018700215.1 Dehalococcoidia bacterium
AGTCGTTGGCTCGTTGGGTGATGGTGGGGTCGGTGTCGCCGAATTCGATCATGGCGTTGACCATGAAGCAGCCGCGGCTGCTGGCGATAAACATTGATTCGAGATAGTCGAAGAACTGGTGAATATCGGTGAGACCGCCGGTGGCGCTGGTGAGTCGCCGGTCGATCTCGCCCGACAGGTCGGTCAGGTAGTAGTCGAGAGCCGCATCGAACAGGCCTCGTTTGTTGCCGAAGGCGTTGTAGAGGCTGGTGCGGATGATGCCGGTGGAACCTTCGAGGTCAGTAACTGACACCTCGGAGAAGCCGCGACCCCAGAAGGTGTCCAGCGCTGCGGCGACGGCATCTTCGGGTTCGAAGGCGCGTGGTCTACCTGCGGTTCGACTCTCGACGTTGTCCACTACATCCTCAATTCCGCCGGTGCGTGCTTGGCAGCCATCATGCCCATCATGTTGCGACCGGTCTGGCGAGGCATGACCCGCCGGAACATGAAGTCCATGAGCCGGTTGGACCGTCCGGCAACGACGAGTGGTCTATTCTTCGCGAGGCCGTCGAGCCCAATGGCGACCAGCTTATCGGCTGACATGACGGGGCCGGGCAGTTGAGCGAGATCGATGTCGGTGCGTTCGGTGAGGCCAGGGGTATTTGTGGGGCCGGGGACGGTGACCGATACGTGGACACCGGTGCCGTTGAGTTCGTAGTTGAGCGCCTGTCCAAGGTTGTGGATGTAGGCCTTGGCGCCAGCGTAGTTGCCGGCCAGCGGCGTGCCCTGCATGCCAGCCATTGAGCCGACGAGCAGGATTCCACCCTTGCCTTTGGCGACGAGGCGCTCACCGAAGTGATGCGCCAGCCGGAGATGGGCGGTGGTGTTGAGTGCGAGTCTGTCCGCAAGTTCCTCGACGTCGACCTTGAGCATTGCACCGAGTGATCCGGCGCCGGCGTTGGACACGATGAGTCCGACATCGAGTGCGTCAGTGGTCTGGCGAATGTCGGCGAGGAAGGCGTCGCCAGCGAGGTTGGTGGTGACGACGCGGGTCTGGATGGCGTAGCTGGCTTTGAGTTCGTCCGCGATTTCGTTCAGTCGTTCCTCTCGGCGGCCGGTGAGCACGACGTTGAGGCCTTTGGCTGCGACGCCGTGGGCGAACGCGGTGCCGATGCCTGAGCTGGCGCCGGTGACCAGGGCCCAGGGTCCGAATTGTTCCGCGAATTTTCGATCATTCATGAGTGTTGTCTCCGCTCTTCTTGTTTTGTACTACTCAGTACAGTAACTCAAGATCGAGCGATTGTGTACTGAACGTCTCAAAATTATGAGCGCGTCGTGTTTGGTGCTGATGATGGGGGGTATTCGCGAACTGCTGCGGGGCTGACTATGGTTCGCGCACAGGTGGTTGGTAGGGAAGCTAGGACGCAGATGGCTCATCGGATCATTGGGCTTGCGAAGATTAATGTTCGGGCGCTGGATCTGGAGGGGACGGTTGAGCGGTTCGGCGAGCTGATTGGTGCGGAACCGATGCACGACCGCGGTTCGGACACGATTGGCGCTTTCAATGGGGCGACGGTGCGGGTTGGGGACGCGGTGATCGATGTTGTTTCGCCGAACGATCCGGCGGGGGAACTGGCGAAGAACATCGAGCGGCGGGGTGAGGGGCTGGACTCGATTGCGTTTTTCGTCGAGAGTCTGGACGACACGGCGGCGTACCTATCTGAGCGTGGCGTGGAGTTGGTGAACCGACACGACTATCACGGGTCGAAGGTGGGTTTTATTCACCCGAAGATGGCGAGCGGGGTGATGATTGAGCTGATTGAGCGACCACCGGCCGATGCGGGGTAGCGTTTGCAGATGGACGAGATGAGATGAGGTAGCCGATGCGCGCGATTGTGGTCGACCCGGACGCGAAGCGAGTGGTGACGCTGGGTGAGGTGCCGGAGCCTGAGGTAATGGATGGTCAGGTGCTGGTTGAGGTTCGGCACATTGCGCTGAACTACGGCGATCTGAACGGCGCGAAGAATCGTCCTGCGGGATTCGTCCCCGGGTGGGATGCATCGGGGGTGGTGGCACGTGCCGCGGCGAGCGGCGATGGCCCCGCGGCGGGCACCCGGGTGGTGACGACGATGGGGTCGCAGGGCGGCTGGGCGGAGCGGCGTGCGGTGGACGTCTCGGAGTTGGCGGTGGTGCCGGACGAGATCGATCTGGCGGAGGCGGCGACGCTGCCGGTTGCCGGGGTGACGGCGTTGCGGGCGCTGCGGCGATCGAGCGCCCTGATGGGGCGACGGGTGCTGGTGACGGGGGCATCCGGGGGTGTCGGGCGATTCGGGGTGCAGTTGGCGGCGCTTGGTGGCGCGCATGTGATCGCGAGCGTCGGTTCGACGGCTCGTGGCGAGGGGCTGCGGGAGCTGGGGGCGGCGGAGGTTGTGATCGGCCTTGAAGGTGTGACGACGCCGATCGACGTGATGCTGGACAACGTTGGTGGATCGCAGCTTGTGGCGGCGTGGGGGCTGCTGGGCGAGGGTGGGGTGGTGCAGTGCATCGGGACGACCTCGCAGGAGCCGGCCTCGTTCACGTCGCTGGTTGGGATGCGGCGTCGAATCGAGGCATTCACGAAGGGGCCAGATTCGGGGGAGGACTTGGAGTACCTGCTGAAGCTGATGCAGCGAGGGAAGTTGCGGGTGGACGTTGGTTGGCGTGGCTCGTGGTCGCGCATCGAGGAGGCGGCGGACGCGCTATTCGGACGGCAGGTGGCAGGGAAGGCCGTGCTGGACATCGATTGATTGATCGGCGGGCAACGCCTGAATTTCGTTGGAATCTGGAGGCATGAGATGGCTTTGACGATGACGCGCGGGGAGCGCGAGGCGTTCCTGGCGGATGTGCACATTGGTGTGCTGGCGATCAACGAGGAGGGGATGGGGCCTTCGGCAGCACCGATCTGGTACCTGTACGAGCCGGGTGGCGAGATTGAGTTTTCGATGAGCGGGAGTTCGCAGAAGGCGCGGCTGCTTGAGGTGGGTTCGCGCGTGTCGTTGGTGGCGCAGCGAGAGACGACGCCTCCGGGGTACGTGAGCGTTGAGGGTGTGGTGACGAGCATCGGCGAGCAGTCGACGCCTGAGTTTCTGGAGCGACTGTACGGTCGCTACCTCGATGCGGCGGAGGCGAAGCGACGGGTGGCGGCGCGGGGCGAGACGGAGATCGAGTCGGTGATCCTGCGGGTGCGACCGGAGCGCTGGCGCACGACTGACTACTCGAAGGCCTAGCGCGCGGTCGGGTGGTGCCGGAGGGCGGGTACCCGGAGGCTGCTCAAGACATCGAGAAGGGTGGGTAGCGGTCCGTCTGGAGTAGCAGGTAGGCGCTGACGCGGGCGGCCCAGCGGCCGACGCCGACGAGGAAGTTGAACGGACCTCGTGGGAAGCGGCCGGTGAAGACGACGACGATGGCGGCGTAGAGCCAGACGAAGACGGCAGCGATTCCGAGCAGCATGAGCATCACGTAGTGCGGAAATGCGATGAGCCACTTCACCAGCGGTAGCCAGCGGTTGTATTCGTCCTGCCTGACCACGTCGTAGGAGAGGTTGGGGTAGACGCCATCGTCAAAGGAGAACGGCGGGTAGGGGCCGTCGTGCATGAGGACATAGGCGCTGACGTTGTATTGCCAGCGGGTGGCGCCGACGACGAGGCGGAAGAGGGGTTCCGGGTAGTTCTTGGTGAAGAGGATGACCCAGAAGGCGAAGAAGGCGAGGAGCTGGGCGAAGTCCTGGAGGATGCTGGCGACGAAGAGCTGAGGGATGGCGAGGATCCAGCGGATGAGGATGCGGAGGCGACCGCAGTCTTCTGGGTAGGGGACCTCGAAGCGGACGGGGTAGGCGGCTGTCTCGGTTGGGGTGTCAGTGGTCATGGTGCACCTCGCTCTGCGGCTTAGGACTTCAGGATGGTGGCGAGGGGCACCGACTGGCAAGGGGTAGGCGGCCCGCGTGGCCTGGGACCGGTCCCGGGCCGAGGTGATCGAGTGGGGAGCTAGAGCGCGAGGGCGGTGGACCTGTGGCGCGGGCTAGTCCGCGGTGGGTGCGTGGAGCCAGTTGCGGACGTGGTTGGTGAAGGGTTCGGCGAGGGACGGGTCGCCTGTGGAGCGCCAGTCGATGATGACTCCACCGACTTCGTTTTCGATCTTGCGGTGTTCGAACCAGTTGATCATGCGGAGTAGCGGAAAGTCGGCGCTGACTTCGGGGGCGAAGACCTGGTTCCACCAGGTGGACTTGATTGTGAACTCATCGCCGGGCTGAGCGGGGTCATAGAGGGCGGCGGTTTCTGGGATGGCGAGCGGCTTGTCTCGGGATTCCGCGTATTCGCCGTAGAAGTCGGGGACCGGGGTGTCGTCGCCGTTGGCTCCGACGTAGGTGCCGCGGAGCTGGGTGGTGAACTTGCCGGCTTCGGGGACTTCGTTTTCGCCCCACGGGTAGGCGCTGCCCCAGTGGTAGAGGGACATGCCGACCCAGTCGACGACGTCGTCGCCGGGGTAGTAGGGGGCGTAGGGGTCATCGGTGATGTCGAGAAGGCCGTCGGCGTTCGTGTCGAGCAGTTCGAAGCCGGGCTCACCGGAGGTGGTTTCGTATGGGCCGCTCTGGAAGGGGTAGCCGCCGCCGTAGTTGGGCGCCCAGAGCATCGTGGTGGCGGGGGCCGCGGTGTGCACTGCGGTGGCGATGCGCCGGAAGGTTTCGATGTAGGGGGTGGGTTGCTGGCTCCAGGGATACCAGGAGCCGTTCATTTCGTGGGCGAAGCGGATCATGACGGGTGCGCCCGCGGCGTTTGCAGCGGCGACGATGGTGGCGAGTTCGTCGATCGACTGGTCGGTGACGGCTTCGAGACCGTCGTGTGGCTCGAGCGTGACGAGGGCGACGACCTGGAGTCGGGCGGCTTGATCGAGGAAATCGACGAGGGCCGATCGGTCTTGCGTGCCGAGTGGGAAGCGGAAGAAGCGGACGAGTACTTCGGCCTGGAGCCCGGCGCGTTCGGAGTAGGCGGTTGGGGAGTCCTTGTCGTTATCGAAGTTGATGCCGAAGTAGCGGCGGTCCTGAATAGCTGAGGTGGAGGGTGTTTGGAGTTGGTACGAAGCGGCGACCGCGGTCTTGACCTCGGTTGGTGGCGTGGCGGTCGACGTGGGGGCAGCGGCGCGCAGGGTGACGTCAGCGGCACCGGAGCAGGCGGCGAGCAGCAGGGCGATGAGCCCGGTGGTGGTGAAGGTGACGGCACGGCGCACTGATGTAGCCTCCCCAATCAGCGTCGGCGGGAGAGGGCGGGTCAGTGATCCGGGAATCCCCGTTGGGCGGGCCGCGAGCGTGCTGGCGCATGGGTTGGCGAGTTCTGGGCGTTTGTGGTGGTGAGGGCTCGGAGAAACCTGGTTAGAGGTGTTGGAGCTGGCCGGAGAAACGAAGGCTACTTCGGCGGGGCCAACGACGGTCCGTTGTGATGAGGGTGTCGGCTTCGAGGGTCTGGGCGGTGGCGATGACGAGAGCGTCTGGCAGGCGGAGGCGCTGACCGAGACGTGCACGGAGGTTGGCAGCAGCTTCGGCGATGGGTTCGTCAAGCGGTACGACCTGGATAGGGAAGCGATCGACGAAGGTGCGGAGCGCAGCGACAGCGTCGTCGCCGCGTCGGGAGGGGCCGACGAGGGATTCGGCATAGGCGGAGGCGGGGATTGCGATTGTGTCGCCGCGTTCGCTGGCAGCGGCGAGCGCCCGGCGGGCGGCTTCGTGGTGAGCGTCCGCGGCATCGAGGAAGCCGATCAGGACGCCGGCATCGATGACCGTTAGTCCCACTCGTCCCTCAGATGGCTCAACTCGTCAGCCTCGTAGACGCCGGTGAGTACGCCTGCGTATTCGGCGAGTAGATCGTCGGCGCGCTCGAGGACGACGCGACCGGGGCCCTCGACGCGTGCGACCAGTCGCTCACCGATGCTCAGGCCGGCGGCGCGCAGTGCCTTCGCCGGAATGGTGATCTGGTGCTTGCTACTGATGCGACTGCCAGGCGGTCGGTGTGGGCCGGTATCCTTTACTTTCTTCATAGAAGTAAAGGTACTCCGGCATCGGATACATTTCAAGGTGATGACACCCGGTCCCTCGGCCGCTAGAGCGCGAGGGCGGTGGAGAAGTCCGGGGTGCCTTCCCAGCGGCCGGGGTTGGTGGCGCGGAGGACGGCGATGGTCTTGATCACCTCGGGGTTGGCGAGGCCGTGGGGGGCCTGGCCGGTGAGGACGCGAGCGACGTTTTCGGCCTGGCGCCTGCCGCCTTCGACGTAGGTGACGGGGGAGCCGGCGGCGACGTGCGGAGTGAGAATGAGGTTATCGAGCGTGAGGAGCGGGTCCTCTGCGTCGATCGGCTCTTTCTCGGTGACGTCGAGCGCGGCAGCGGCGATCTGGTTGGTGGTGAGGGCGGTGTAGAGCGCCTCGGGGTCTACGAGCGGGCCGCGGGCGCAGTTAATGAGGATGGCGGAGGGCTTCATCCGGGTGAAGGCGTCCGTGCTGAAGATGTGGTGAGTCTCATCGGTGGCAGGGGCGTGCACAGTGATGAAGTCCGAGGTGGTGAGGAGTTCGTCGAGATCGACGAGTTCGACGCCGTAGAGGTCCGCGGCGGTCTGGGGGATGTAGGGATCGTAGGCGACGACGCGGAAGGGGCCGAAGCCGCGGATGCGGGTGGCGAAGGCGCGGCCGATGGCGCCGAGGCCGACGATGCCGACGGTGGAGCCGGCGATGCGCTGGAGGCCGCCGGCGATTTCTCGGACGGCCTGGGGCTGGCTGCTCCACTGGCCGGATTTGACGGCGGAGTCGAATTCGCGGATGAGGCGGGTGAGGGCGAGGAGCTG
>JABIST010000428.1 GCA_018700215.1 Dehalococcoidia bacterium
GAGTATCCGGAGGTCCGGACGCGTGTGGAGTTTGTGCTGGAAGACCACCCGGACGGGACGCTACTCAGACTTCGGGAGAGCGGGTTCGCGGCACTGCCTGAGGTGCTGGCCGGGGATACGCTGCGGGACAACACGCACGGCTGGGACATCGATGTATTGCCTCGGCTGCGGACGTTTGTCGAGACCGGGGAGAGGGTGCCGTACTCATGAATACGACCGAAGCGACTGCGGTGTTCCGCGCGCTGGGTGATCCGACGCGGCTGGAGTTGATGCAGGTGCTGGGCGAGGGGAACGGGGCGTCGGCGACGGAGCTGGCGGTGCGACTGCCGGTTACGCGACAGGCGGTGACGAAGCACGTTGCCGTGTTGAGCGAGGCGGGGCTACTCGAACGTGAGCAGCGGGGTCGGGCGGTGGTGTATCGGGTGCGGCCGGACGTGATGACGGAGGCGGCGGACTGGCTGCTGCGCGCGAGCGTGGCGTGGGACGTGCGGCTGGCCGACCTGGGCGCGCACCTCGCGAGGGTGCGGGAGGAGAAGGATTAGGCGCGGGCGGGGGCCGAGATCAGATTCGCTGTCGGCACGACTCGCACCGGTTCGTCTGGCGTGATCAGGTTCGTCCAGAGCCAGTTGTGGTGGGCGATGACCTGGGCGGCGGCGAGGTGCGGGCGGTCGGTGACGGTGTGCGCATCGGAAGGCACGACTACGCGGTAGCCGCGGGTCACGGCGGAGCGCACCGACGAGTCGACGCAGAGGTCGGTGGCCCAGCCGCAGATGATTAGTCGGTCCGGGGCGAGTTCGTCGAGCAGCGGGGCGAGGGTGGTGCCGGCGAAGGCGTCGTTGAGCGTCTTTCGCACGACGTGGTCTGCGGGATCGCGGTGGACCGAGGGGACGAGTTGCCAGCCCTCGGAGTTGGGCACGAGGTCTTCGGTCTCGTCGCCGTCGTGGAGGACGAAGATGACGGAGCCGCCACCGGTGCGGACGTGGTGGGCGAGCTGGTCGACGCGAGCGAGGGTGGCGGGCTGGTCGTGCTTGTCGTTCGTCGCGAATGAGGCCCGCTGCAGGTCGACGATGAGGAGCGCGTCCACCCTCGGTCGCTAGCGGGCGGTGATGGGGACGTAGTCGCGGGCGTCGGGGCCGTTGTAGACGGTGAGGGGGCGGATGAGGATGTTGTGCTCGAACTGCTCGATCACCTGCGCGGCCCAGCCGGGGACGCGGCCCATTGCGAAGATTGGGACGAAGAGGTCCTCTGGGATTCCGAGCAGGTAGTAGACGACGCCTGCGTAGAAGTCGACGTTCACGTTTACGCCGAGGCGGGCGTAGGGCTTCATTGCCTCGACGGTGGCTTCGAGGATTTGGTGCCACTTGGGTTCGCCCATCTCGCGGGAGAGGCGCTCGACGCCTTCGCGCATGTGGCGGGCGCGCGGGTCTTCGGAGCGGTAGACGCGGTGGCCGAAGCCCATGACGGGCTTGCGGTCCTTGCGCAGCGCTTTGACGTAGGCGGCGGCGTTCTCTGGCTCGCCGATCTCTTGCGCCATGAGCATGACGTTTTCGGCGGCGCCACCGTGGGCGGGGCCGGAGAGTGCGGCGACGGCGGAGGTGATGGCGGCGTGGAGGTTCGCATCGGTGGCGGCGACTACGCGTGCGGTGAAGGAGGAGGCGTTGGAGCCGTGTTCGGCGTGGAGGATGGCGTCCTTGTCCATGAGGGCGACGGCGTCGTCCGAGGCGCGCTCGCCGTTGATGAGGTAGAGGAAGTTGGCGGCGTGGCCGAGTTCCGGGTCGGACTCGAGCGGGTCGAGGTTCTTGCGGATGCGGTAGTGGGTGGCGACGATCACGGGGACCTGTGCGGTGAGGCGGACGCCCTTGCGGAGGGTTGCCTCCGGGGAGTTGTCCGCGACGTCCGGATCGAAAGCGGCGAGGGCGGAGACGGCGGTGCGGAGGACGTCCATGGGGTGGGCGGAGGCGACGGAGCGGATCACGTCGATGACGGGCTCGGGGAGCACTCGGGAGTTGCTGAGCTCGGTGCGGAAGGCGGCCAGCTCTGCCTGGGTCGGCAGTTCGTGGTGGAGGAGGAGGTAGCCGACTTCCTCGAAGGTGGATTGCGAGGCGAGGTCGTGGATGGAGTATCCGCGGTAGGTGAGGATGCCGGCGCGGCCATCGATGAAGCTGGCGGCGCTGCGGTCGAAGTAGACGCCGTTGAGGCCACGGTGGATCTGGGGGCCGTCGTCGGCTCCGGTCTCGTCTGCTGCCATTGCTGGCTCCTGTGC
>JABIST010000127.1 GCA_018700215.1 Dehalococcoidia bacterium
CGACACCAAGATCTACGTGAACCCCACCGGACGCTTCGTCATCGGTGGCCCCATGGGCGATGCCGGCCTCACCGGCCGCAAGATCATCGTCGACACCTACGGTGGCGTTGCTCGCCATGGCGGCGGCGCCTTCAGCGGCAAAGACCCCTCAAAGGTGGACCGCTCCGCTGCCTACGCCGCCCGCCACGTTGCCAAGAACATCGTCGCCGCCGGCCTCGCCGACCGCTTCGAGGTGCAAGTGTCGTACGCCATCGGCGTCTCCCAGCCCACCTCCATCTCCTTCGAGACCTTCGGGACCGAACACGTCGATCAGGCAACCATCTCCCAGCTCATCGACAAGCACTTTGACCTCCGCCCTGCCGCCATCATCGATCGCCTGGACCTGCGGCGCCCCATCTATCTACAGACGTCGGCCTACGGCCACTTCGGCCGCACCGACATCGAATTCCCCTGGGAGCAGACCGATGTCGCCGGCACACTGCGCGCCGAGGCGGGCCTCACGGCTGACTAGGGCACTCCTCTACTCAACGTAACGCCCGCAAGAACCTTGGACGGCAGACGGATCACCCCCTACGATCCGATCGTGCGTGCAATCGTCCTCGTCGGTGGTGCAGGAACGCGGCTACGTCCGCTGACGTGGCGCACCCCAAAACAACTCGTCCCCGTCCTCAACCGACCGCTCCTTGAGCACCTCCTCCTCCATCTCCGCCGCCACAACGTCACCCAAATCACCCTCGCCATGACCGAACGCTCCGAAGACATCCGGACCGCCTTCGGAGACGGCGCAGCCCTCGGCATCCAACTCAGTTACGAGTACGAAGACACCCCGCTCGGCTCCGGTGGTGCCATCGCCAGCGTCGCCCAGGGCTGGGACGAGCCCTTCCTCGTCTGCAACGGCGACATCATCACCGACATCGACCTCACCGCGATGATCGCCTTCCACCGCGAGCACGCCGCCGAACTCACCATGCACCTTCACGAGGTTGATGACCCCTCCGGCTTTGGCGTCGCCGTCACCGCACCCGATGGTCGAATCACCCAGTTCATCGAAAAACCGCCACGCGAAACCGCCCCCTCCCGGCTGATCAACGCCGGCAACTGGCTCTTTGAACCTTCGCTCCTCAACGAAATGAACCCCACCACCTTCAACCGCATCGAAGACGGCCTCTTCCCGGCACTCTGCGATGCAGAACGCCCCATCTACGGCTTCAGCCAGCCCGGCTACTGGAAGGACGTCGGCAACTCCCAGGCGCTCCTCACCGTCAATCTGGATCTGGTGACAGGCTTAATTCCCGGCCACCTATCAGCCGATACTCAAGGCGTGCTGATCGGCAGCGGAACGAACATCGCGGACGCGGATCTCCAGGCGCCAAGCGTCATCGGACCGGACTGCCAGATCGGACAGAACGTCACCATCAGCGGCAGCGTTCTCTGGGACCACGTCACCATCGAATCGGGTGCGATCATCAAAGACAGCATCATCGCCAGCGGCGTAACCATCGGTCGAACAGCTAAGCTAGATCGATCAGTAATTGCCCACGGTGCCCGGATCGGCGCCGGCGTAGAACTGACCGATGCCAGCGTCGAGCCAGACCAACAGATCGAGGCGGGAGCATGACCATGCCAGACATCCGCTTCGGCACAGACGGCTGGCGCGCGGTCATCGCGGACGACTACACGTTCGACAACGTCCGCATCGTCGCTCAGGCCACTGCCGACTACCTCAAACTCCATAACCTCACCTCAAGAGTCGTCGTCGGCTACGACACCCGTTTCCTCTCCGGCTCCTTCGCCGGCGCCGTCGCCGAAGTCATGGCTGCTAACGATATTCCCGTCGCCCTCACCTCATCCTTCGTGCCCACACCAGGCCTCTCCTTCGCCGTACGCGAGCTGGAAGCCGGCGGTGGGGTCATGATTACCGCCAGCCACAACCCGGCCCGCTGGAACGGCTTCAAGGTGAAGTCCAACCAGGGCGGTACCGCCTCACCCGAGGCCACTGCTGAAATCGAAGAAGCCATCCCCGGCATCGTTGAAGCCTCTCGAGTCCAGCACATCTCGCTGGGCGAAGCGGAGGCAGGTGGCATCGTCGAACGAATCGACGCGCAGACTTCCTACCTCCAGGCCATCCGCGAGTTCGTCGACATGGACGCAATCCGCGATGCCAGCCTCAACGTCCTCGTCGACTCCATGTACGGCTCGGCGCAAGGCTGGACGGTTGCCGCAATCGGCGAGGGTGCCACCCACGTCCGAGAGATCCACGGGCGCCGCAATCCTGCCTTCCCCGGCATGCGTGCCCCCGAACCAATCGCCTCCAATCTCACCGAGGCCATGGACCTGATCACCCAGGGCGGCTTCGATATCGGCCTCTCCACGGACGGCGACGGTGACCGATTCGGCCTGATCGACGAACAAGGCAACTTCATCACCCAGCTCCAGACCTTTGCACTCCTCGTCTACTACCAGCTCGCCATCCGCGAGGAACGTGGCGCCATCGTCCGCTCCATCACCATGACCCGCATGATCGACCGACTCGGCGAACACTTCGATTGCCCCGTCTACGAAACCCCCGTTGGCTTCAAACACCTTGGGCCAAAGATGCTGGAAACCAACGCCCTGATCGCCGGCGAAGAGTCTGGTGGCTACGCCTTCCGTGGACACATCCCGGAACGCGATGGCATCCTCTCCGGGCTCTACATGCTCGATTTCGTCGCCCGCACCGGCAAACGCCCCGCGCAACTACTCGCCGAACTCTACGAACTGATTGGCACCCACGAGTACGACCGCGTGGATGTCACCGTCCGCGCCGACGAACAGGATGACATCCGCGCACGCGTCGCCGCCGCCACACCGAAACAGATCGCCGGCCTCAAAGTCACCGGCAAGGACGAACTGGACGGCTTCCGCTTCTCCCTGGAGGGAGGCTGGTGGCTCCTCCTCCGCTTCAGCGGCACCGAGCCTCTGCTTCGCATCTACGCTGAGATGCCCACGCTCGACCTCGTTCACCAGGCCCTGCAGGACGGACAGGAGCTCGCCGGGGTCTCACTGTGAGCAAATCTGCCGAAGATTATCTCGTGAACCTCACTACCGCCCGTACCCTGCTCGATGACGCCGAGACATACACCCGTCTCGATCGCTCGCATATGCAATCGCTCATCGCTGGCCTCGGCGCCCAGGTCCGCCAGGCCTGGGCGGTCGGCCAGAACTGGCCCCTACCCCCGCATTTCCAGACCCCGGACCGTGTGGTCATCATCGGTATGGGCGGCTCCGCCATCGGTGCAGACATCGTCGCCACCATCGCTCGCCGCGAATCCACCGTCCCCGTCGATGTGATTCGCAACTACACCGCACCACCGCCCACCAACGGCACACTCACCCTCGCAAACTCCATCTCCGGCAACACCGAAGAAACGCTCGCCGCCTTCGCAGAATCGCGCGGCGGACCCGGCATGCGCATGACCATCTCCACCGGCGGCGAACTCGCGAAGTTCGACGACCCACATCTCAGCATCGACTGGGACGGGCCACCCCGCAGCGCACTCGGGTGGAACGTCTTCCCCACGCTGGCGGTCTTCAGTCGCCTCAACGTCCTCGCGCTCACCGACGACAAAGTCGACTTGATCGCCAGCGCTCTCACTGACGACGCCGCTGGCTGGGGCTCCGAAGTCCCCTCCACCGACAATTTCCCGAAACAGATCGCCCTCAGCCTGCACGAGAAGCTCCCGATCATTGTCGGGGTCGACTTCCTCGAGGTCGCCGCCCGTCGCTGGGCCGGTCAGATCCAGGAGAACGCCAAACAGTGGGCGTTCTGGTCGGCATTGCCAGAAATGAACCACAACTTCCTCAACGGCTTCGGACTCCCCACCGCCGCCATCGAACAGATGCACACACTGTTGCTGGACGCGAAGTGCACCCACCCACGCAACCACCGTCGAGTCGAACTGACCGCCGACGCACTCACCAACGCTGGTGTGAACAACAGCCAACAGGTCGCGGCCGGCGACTCACCACTCGAAGCAATCCTCCGTGCCTGCCACCTCGGCGACTGGGTCTCCTACTACCTCGCCATGCTGAATGGCGCGGACCCCACCGAGATGCAGGTTCTGGAAGAGTTCAAACAGCAGATGAACGGCCACACCACCAGCGACTGATCGTCGCCCATCCACAAGACAGCTTTCTCCAGGACAGCACAAAGCCGCCGGTTCATCGCCGGCGGCTTTGTGGAAATCTCCCTGGAGCGGCAGCAGTTCCTGCCGCTGAATCGCTACCGCTTCGTGTACTGAGGCGCCTTGCGTGCCCGCTTCAGACCAGGCTTCTTCCGCTCCTTGACCCGCGGGTCACGCGTCAGCAGGCCCTGCGCTCGCAGCGGACGCTTGTTCGTCTCATCGGCTGCCACCAGCGCGCGTGCCACACCGTGACGAATCGCCCCGGCCCAGCCGGATACCCCGCCGCCTTGCACCTTCGCCTGAATGTTGAAGTTCTTGGCGCTGTCCGTCGCCACCAGCGGCTGCATCACCTCGTCGCGCAGCGACTCTCGAGGCAACACATCCTCAAACGGGCGCCCGTTGATCACCACCGTGCCGTTGCCCGGGTACAGACGCACCCGCGCAACCGCAGACTTGCGTCGTCCGAGTCCATAGAAATATCGCTGGTCGGTCGTCATGCGTCATCCCCATCTGCCATCGGGTGTTCGTCGTAGTACGCCCGTACGGCCGACACTACATCATCTTTCTTCCAGCCGGACTCAATCTCAATGCCCAGCCGCGTCGCTTCGTCGTCCAGTTCCGCACGCTTGTAACGCCCCAGCGCACCCGTCAGCCGCTCATCAGTCGCCTCGGCAACAGCCGCGGCCTCTGCCGGCGTCGCCGCCTCCGGTGCAGCCGCCTCGGGCGCAGCCGTCTCTGTCACAACCTCAGCCACCGGCGTCTCAACCACCGGCTCAACCGGCTTCGTCTCAACCGCCTCAGGCGCCGGCGGTGCAGCCGCGGCTACCTCGGCCTGACGCACGCGCTTCTTCGCACGAGCGCCCGTTCCCGCAAGCACCTGCGCCTCGTGCGGGTGCTCGGCCCCTGAATAAACATTCAGGTGCCGGAACAGCTCCCGACCTCGCGAGTTGTGCGGCAGCATCCCCTTGATCGCGCGCTCCAACACCTTCCGGGGGTCGCGCTCCATCTGCTCCTCAAGCGT
Organism: Dehalococcoidia bacterium; assembly: GCA_018700215.1. Lineage (GTDB taxonomy): Bacteria > Chloroflexota > Dehalococcoidia > UBA2979 > UBA2979 > JABIST01. The sequence continues at coordinate 5,185 of JABIST010000127.1, forward strand.
CCGCTCACGCAGACCGCCCGGGTAGCCACTGTGCCGGTAATACACCTTGCTCTTCGTCTTCGCGCCCGTCACCGCTACGCGGTCGGCGTTGATCACCACCACAAAGTCGCCCATCGCCAGGAACGGCTCGTAGTTTGGCTTGTGCTTGCCCAGCAGCAACTTCGCGGCCTCGCTCGCCACGCGCCCCAGCGGCGTATCCGCCGCATCCAGCACATGCCAGCTCCGGTCCATCGCTTTCCCACTGAGGCGGAACGTCTTCGTCGTCATCAGAACTCCTCGGTTCCGTCTCCAGCGCAGCCCGCGGTCCAGTCAATCACCCCGGGCGGGTAGTGCACCTGCATCAGTGTCAGTCCTTGTGGCGGAGCCGTCGGCCCCGCGCTCCCCGGTGCGCCGTCGATTAGCTCAACGAACGCCTCCGGCTTCAGTTTGCCCTCGCCCACCTCAGCCAACGCACCCACCGTGCGCCGAACCTGATGTGGCAAAAAACCGCTCGCCTCCATCGTCACCGTCACCCGGTGTGGGGCGGAACGTCGTACATCGCAACGCTGCAACACCCGTACCGTCGGATAACCCTCTGGTACCGGACCGCTAAACGCTGCCCAATCGCGCTCATCGTGAGGCAACCCACTCGCCGCCTCTGACATCACGGCCGCATCCAACTCACGCTCACGCTGCCACGCACGATCCCGGCTCAGCGGCGAGCGCCGCCGGCCATCCTCAATCTCGTACTGATACACCCGAGATGACGCGTGCCGCCGTGCATCAAAGCTCGTCGCCACATCCGTCACTGCTCGCGCAGTCAGATCATCCGCCAGAAAATGGTTCATCGCCGTCCGACAGGTCCGCGCGTCGTAATCGCGCTCGCTATCAATCGTCGCAACCTGACCCACTGCATGAACGCCTGCATCGGTTCGTCCGGCAAATCGCGCTCTCGAAGTCTCCCCCGTGAAACGCAACCACGCCTCTTCCACGTCACCCTGCACGGTGCGACTCACAGGCTGCAGCTGAGACCCGGCAAATGCCGTGCCGTCGTACTCCAGCAACAACGCGATCCGTCGCATCTCGTGACACCCAGGCTCCGTCTAAACCAGTTCAAGTCGAGCGATGCGCGAACCGTCGCCCTTGCGACGGCCCAGCTTCACCACCCGCGTGTAGCCGCCGGGCCGCTCCGCATAACGCGGGGCCAGCTCGTCGAATACACCCTTCACCACATCCGGGTCATACACGAACGCCAACGCCTGCCGACGCGCGTGCAACGTACCCCGCTTACCCAGCGTGATCATTCGCTCCACGAACGAACGCAGCTCCTTCGCGCGAGCCTCCGTCGTCTGAACGTAGCCGTCCCGCAGGACGTCCGTCGTCAGATTCCGGAACATCGCACGACGCTGGGACGTCGGCATGTCGAAACGTCGACCGTTCCGTCTATGTCGCATCCTGCTGTCTCCTTCGTCGAGTCCGTCGCGTCCAAACCAACCCAAAGGCTAGCTTGACTCGCGCCCGGCTTCCTTCAACGCTTCCATCAACGCAGCGCCCAGGGCGCCCACTTCTTCGTCGTCATCCTCGGACTCAGCCACAATCTCCGCCGGTGCTGCGGTCTCTACCGCTACCGGTGCAGCCGCAGCCTCAACCGCCCCATCGTGCCGTGAATCGATCCGCGGAGCCGGGAAACCAGAGTTCACCAGCTTGTCGCGCAACTCCAGGTAAGACTTCTCACCAAAGTTGCGGAGCGCCAGCAACTCTTCCTCAGACTTCTCCAGCACCGCACCCACGGTCATCAGACCGGACCGCTTCAAGCAGTTGTAGGCACGCACTGAAAGCTGCAGCTGCTCAATGGGCATGTCATAGCCCTCAAGCATCTCCGGCTCTTCAATCTCAACCGGCACCTCTTCAACCTCGCCCACCAGCAACTGGAACTCCAGGAACTGCTCGCGAAGAATCTCAGACGCCGCAGCCAGAGCCACCTGGCCATCCATCGTCCCGTCTGTCCAGATCTCCAGATCCAGCCGGTCGAAATTCGTCTCCTGGCCAACTCGCGTGTTCGAAATGCGGAAATTCACCCGGCGCACCGGAGTGAAAATCGCGTCCACCGGAATCACACCAATCGGCAAACCCTCGCTCACCGTCGCCGGCAGATAGCCGCGGCCAGTCTCTACGTTCAGGTCCACCACCAGCGATGCTTCTTTGTTGTCCAGCGTCGCCAGCACCAGATCCGGATTCACGATCTCGTAATCCGCTGTCGTTTCAATCTGTGCTGCCGTCACCTCACCGGGACCGCCAACCTCCAGAAACAGCCGCGCGGGCCGGTCTGAGAAGGCACGCAAACGCACCTCCTTCAGGTTCAGCAAGAACTCGGTGACGTCTTCCTTCATCCCGTCGATTGTGGAAAATTCATGCTCCACGCCCTCAATCCGCACGGACGTAATCGCCGCACCTGGTAGCGAGGACAGCAACACGCGACGCAACGAATTGCCCAGAGTGGTGCCGAACCCCTTCTCCAGTGGCTCGGCAACAATGTGAGCGTAATCCGGTTCGTCAGACTCAACCCGAATCTCGGGCTTCAACAGATCCGTCAAAACACACCTCTCTCGCCCGGTGCCCCACCTCCAATACGAAGGCGGCACTCCCGACGCGCGTGGTTCAAATAATTAGCGCGAGTAGTACTCAACCACCGCGCTCGGCACGAAATGCGGCTCCCAGTCACCAGGACCGGCCAGCTGCAGCATTCGCCCTTTCAACTGCTCTCGATCAATCTCCAGCCAACCTGGAACATCGCGAGAACCAATCTGTTCCTTCAAGACCGCGTGGTACTCGGAACGCTCGCCCCGCGCCGAAAAGCTGATCTCCTGGCCCAAACGCACTCGTGCGCTCGCAATGTCCAGCTTCTTGCCTTCCACCGCAATCAGGCCATGCGTCACCAGCTGCCGCGCTTGCGGTCGCGTCGTCGCAAAACCCATCCGGTACACCACATTGTCCAGACGCTCTTCCAGCATCTGCATCATGTTGTCGCCAGTCACGCCCGGCCGCTGAGCGGCACGTTCGTACACCTTCCGGAATTGCTTCTCCATCAGGCCGTAAGCAAAACGAACCTTCTGCTTCTCAATCAACTGCTGGCCACGGTCGGAAATCTTCCGACGTCGAAGTGATCGCGGTCCCGGCGGGTACGCACGTCGCATCGACTTTGGATTGCCCCACAAGTCAGCGCCATAACGACGAGACTTCCGCCACTTCGGCCCGGTGTATCGCGCCATCGTTCCCTACTCTCCGCTCAGTTACGCGGTCGCCGCCGTGCGCGCACACCGTTGTGCGGCACCGGCGTCACGTCGCGGATCGCTGAAATCCGAATTCCTGAAGCCTGCAATGCCCGGATCGCCGCCTCGCGGCCTGGTCCCGGACCCTTCACTTGCACAGACACCTCGCGCACGCCATTCTCCATCGCGCGCTGAGCCGCAGCTTCCGCTGCAAGCTGCGCCGCGTATGGCGTGCTCTTACGAGATCCCGTAAACCCGGCGGCCCCGCCACTGCCCCAGGCAATCGCGTTCCCGTTCGGATCGGTAATCGTCACAAGCGTGTTATTGAACGTCGACTTAATGAACGCCATCCCACGAGGCACGTTCTTCAATACTCGTCGACGACCACGACCTTGGGCACGACCCATGAGTCAGCCCTCCCTGTAGCTCTTGCTACCTACCGCGCAACCTTCTTCTTGCCCGAAACAATGCGCTTCGAACCCCGGCGCGTGCGCGCGTTCGTCTTCGTTCGCTGACCTCGCAACGGCAAACTGCGGCGATGCCGCTGACCCCGGTACGAGTTAATCTCAATCAATCGCTGCACGTTCTGACGTACCTCGCGGCGAAGGTCACCCTCCACCACCATGTCGCCCTCAACCACAGCGCGAATCCGCAGCACCTCGTCGTCCGTCAGGTCGCGAACCATCGCGTCCCGCGCCACGTTGGTCTGGTCGCAAATCTTCATCGCCGTAGGCCGGCCAATGCCGTACACGTACGGAAGCGAAAATTGAATCTGCTTATCGCGAGGGATATCCACGCCAGCGATCCGTGCCATATTCGACTCCTCGAGGCTCCGCGCCCCGCTACTTCTGTCTAACCCTGCCGGACTTTGAAGCGGGGGTTGCGCTTGTTAATCACGTACAGCGTCCCCTTCCGCTTCACCACCTGGCAATTCTTGTCACGCATTTTTGCGCTTCGTAGTGATGCTCGTACTTTCATCGTTGTCTCCTCCGCGCCCTATCGGAAACGGTATGTAATCCGCCCACGACTCAGATCGTATGGGCTCAACTCCACTAACACTCGGTCACCAAGGAGGATCCGGATGTAATTCATCCGCATCCGACCAGAAATTCCGGCCAGTACATGGTGTTCATTCGGCAGCTCAACATCGAACATTGCGTTCGGCAGCGCCTCTTTCACCACGCCCTCTACCTCAATGACCTCTTTCTCTTTCTTCTCGCGCGGCACGCGATCTCGCTGGTTTCGTCCTCGCTTTGCCATCGTCTCCTCACCCGCTAGTCAATGCGGGTGAGTACCTCCGGTCCCTCGTCAGTAATAGCGATGGTCTCCTCCCAGTGTGCCGCTAGTGAGCCGTCCCGCATCACCACCGTCCACTGGTCGTCCAACTCCTCTGTCGCCGGGTGACCCATCGCCAACATCGGCTCCAGCGCCAACACCATCCCCTGGCGCAACGGCATCCCCGAGCCACGACGGCCCATGTTCTGAATGTGCGGCTGCTCGTGCATCTCCCGACCCACCCCGTGACCACCGTACTCTTCGATGATCCCGTAGCCGTTCGAGTGCTCACCGATCGCGTACGACACATCACCCAGGTGATTTCCCACCTGAGCTGCCTCAATACCGCACCACAGCGCCTCACGCGTCACACGAATCAGATCCAGCGCCTCCTGAGATACATCTCCTACCGGCGCAGTAAACGCCGCGTCAGAAACCCATCCCTCATACGTCGCACCGAGGTCGATGCTCACAATGTCGCCCTCCATCAGAGGACGATCGTTTGGCGGCCCGTGCACCAGCTGCTCGTTCACCGAGTAGCAGATGGCACCGCTGTACGGTGGTTTCCCACCCGGCGCATAGCCCTTGAACGTCGCGACAGCGCCGCGCCGCTCGATTTCACTCATCGCCAGCTCGTCTAGCTGGAGCCCAGTCACACCCGGTCGAATCGCTTCCATCAACAACGCACGAACCTCAGCATTGATGCGCCCGGCACGACGCATCTGCTCCAATTCGGCTTCTGATTTGAGCTCGACCGGCATAAGAGTGTACGCCCTCTACCCGGCTGCCGAAACCGACTCGATAGCCGCCATCAGTCGCGCCGTAATACCGGCAGGGTCACCCGTTCCATCAATATCGTGCAATTTCGAAGCGTTTTCGTAATAACTCGCCAGCTGCTCAGTCCATTCACGGTTCGCGTCCAGCCGCGTCTTCACCGTATCCGGCTGGTCATCAGCGCGCTGTGTCAGCTGCGTCTCGTCGTGGTCGCACACACCCGCCGTCTTCGGTGGACTCGCCTGTACGTGGTAAATCGTGCCGCACTGCGGGCACGTCCAGCGCCCCGTCAGTCGCGTCATCAAGTCACTCTCTGGTACCTGGATATACAGCACCGCATCAATCGGCGTGCCACGCTCACCCAGTGCCACATCCAGTGCCTCGGCCTGGGGAATCGTCCTCGGGAAACCGTCCAGCATGATCCCCTGACCAGCGTCAGGCTGCGCGATCCGCTCCAACAGCATCCCAATCGTCACCTCGTCCGGCACCAGTTCTCCGCGCGACATATGATCCTGCGCGCGGCTCCCCAACTCCGTACCAGCCGCCGCCGCCTCGCGGAACATATCGCCTGTCGAAATGTGCAGTAACCCCAGGCTCTCGGACAGCACCTTCGCCTGCGTACCCTTACCGGCACCCGGAAGACCCAGCAAAATCAACTGCATCAGGAAATGAATCCTTCGTAATTGCGCATCATCATCTGCGCCTCAATCTGGCGCATCGTATCCAGCACCACACCCACCACAATCAGCAAGCCGGCCGCGCTGATCGTCAACGCCTGCACCCCCGTCAACGCCGTCGCCAGATACGGCATCACTGCAACCAACCCAAGGAAGATCGCGCCACCCCACGTAATCCGAACCAGCACCCGAGTGATGTACTCCTGTGTCGGCCGCCCCGGACGGATGCCGGGAATGAACCCACCTTGCCGTTGCAGGTTCTCAGCCAGATTTTGCTGCTGGAACACCACCATCGTGTAGAAGAACGCGAAAATCACCACCATCAAGAACGTGCCGATCCAGTAGAACCCGGATGCCGGCGACAACGCCCTCTGGAAGAAATCTGCCACGCCCGCAATCCAATCCACATCCGCCGTCTCCGCCACAAACTGCGCAACCACCGGCG
>JABIST010000310.1 GCA_018700215.1 Dehalococcoidia bacterium
GGCATCGCCGTGGGGGCGAGTGCTACGAGCGATCCGCGACAACGAGGACACGGCGATGGCCGCCGGGAAGCACACGGTCGCATTCCGGATGCAGGCGTTCGTGCTGGGCGGCGCGATCATGGGGCTGGCAGGTGCGCTGTGGGCCCATCGAATCGGATCGATTTCACCGACGGCGTTCAACGACCTATTCGGAACGTTTGTGATCTGGACAATGGTGATGGTTGGTGGGAGCGGCAACAACAAGGGCGCGGTGCTGGGTGCGCTGGTGGTGGGCTTCTTCTGGTTTGGCACGCCGCTGATCCAGGGCGACCTACCCGACTTTCTGGGCACACGGGTCTTCCAGCTCCGAGAGTTCACCGTGGGACTGCTGATCATCGTGTTCCTGCTGGTACGGCCGCACGGGCTGGTGCGAGAGCGAGCACAGGTCTCGCGATTCCTCTCCCCACACGATGAGACGGCGACAACTCCGACCCCGCCCGAGCCGAGGTTGCCAACCGCGAGCTAAGCGACCCGCCCTGAACAGAGACAAGAAGAAAGGGCGGCCGAGTGGCCGCCCTTTCTGTGCTGCGTTTCGCAGGATCAAGGGTTACTCGATGCTAAACGGCACCGTCTCTAGTTCGACGATCTCGCCACCCTCGAAGGCCCAGATGCCGACGAAGCCGCTGGTCACGTCTCCGGCTGCATCCCAGTCCAGGGTCGTTGCGGCACCCTCGTAGTTGATGTCGTCGCCGTCGGCAGCGGCCTCAAGGCCAGCCTTGACGGAGTCGGCACCGGGGATGACCACCGTGCCACCAGGGGTGGCGATCTTGAGAAGCGCGGCTGCGAGGTCGGCACCCTCGAGGGAACCGGCGGACTCAGCGGCGAGCGCAATCGCGATCACTGCGTCGTAGGCTTCGCGGACGAAGGGCCTCGTCGGCAGTTCGCCGTGGACGGCGGTGTACGCGTCGTTCCAGGCTGCAAGCGACCCGGAGTTTTCGTCCGAGGCGGGCGCGGTGCCCTTGAAGCCGTCGAGCAAGTCCCCGCCGATGCCGTCGATCAGGTCTTGCGACTTGGTGCCGTCGACGAAGAGGAAGTTCGCGAACACGTCGTTCTCGAGTGCCTCACGCACGAAGATCAGCGCGTCGGTCGGGTACCCGATTGCGACCAGGTACTCGGTGTCGCCGACACTCTGGAGTTCGGCGAGGTACGAAGCCTGGCCGCTCTCGTAGGCGGAGCTTTTCACTTCGCCGCCGTAGTTGGCTTCGAAGACCGCGGCGAGCCCCTGGCCATAGGCGCTGTTCTCGAAGAGCACGCCGACGGAGCCGATGCCCTCGTCAGTGGCGAGCTGGGCGAGGACGACGCCCTGGGCCGCGTCCGAGATGGTGCTGCGGAGCAGGAAGCCGTTGTCGTCGATGCCGGTCAATGCGGGGGATGTGCCGGACGGCGTAATCGTCGGGACTTCGGCGTCGATCGTGACACTCTCGGCGACAGCGGCGGTGATGCCACTGGCGAGTGGGCCGACGATGGCGTGAACGCCCTCGACGTCAACGAGGCGGCGAGCCTCCTCGACGGCCTTGGTCTCATCGAGGCCAGTGTCGCCGGTGACAAGGAGGACGTCCTGGCCGTTTACGCCACCAGCCTCATTGATGTGCTGGATGGCGAGTTCGGCACCCTTCTGAATCTCCGGACCAAACTCGGCCAACGGACCCGAGTAGTCCGCCAAGAATGCAATCTTCAGTTGTTCGCCTTCGCTGTCACCGCAGCCGTAGGCTGCCAGAGCGACGATGGCCAAGACGACGCCCAACAGCGCTCGCTTTGGAGCGTGGCGAATTCCGCGCAATACGTTCATTTGTGCCTCCTGCTGTCGTCGTCCGATCGGTCGGACGTAGCGCGGGAAAGGTTAGGCCGCTGGCAGGTGCTGAGCAAGGACCCGAAGGTCACGGATTACGCTCGGAAGGCCGCGTTCGGTGTCAGCTTCCCGGTTCGAACACGAGCTGGAATTCAATGATTCCGTGATCATCGACGGCCAGGACGATAAAACCCGTTGGCGGAATGATGTCGAAGTCCACGAACTGAATTTCAGTTGACCCGACGACGACGACGAAACCGTCAACTAGCTGCCCGCTGAGCTCGATCAAGACAGGGCGAGTCACGCCGTGAAAGGTCAGCTCTCCTGACGCGACGGCGGCGAACGGTTCGCCCTCGGACGGCACGGGGTTCACGTCGATCGGCGTGGTGAGGCTGAAGGTCGCAGTGGGAAAGCTGTTCGTCTGCAGGCCGCGGTCTCGGAGCTGTCGGTCGCGGCGGGAGTCGTCACTGGTGAGCGAGGCGACGTTCACTTCGATATCGACAGCGGTGATCCTCGAGCCGTCGAACTCCAGTGTGCCAGCGACATCGCTGGTGCGGCCCACGGCGGTGTTGGTACCGATATTGGAGAGCTCCTCGCCGACGCGGTACCCAGCGAAGGATTCGCCGGCCGCCGAGACCACCCACCCACCATCGAGCGCCCCGTCCCGAGCTGCGGCGGTGACGACGGCGGTCGAGGTCGCCTGTGCGTCTGCCGGGGTGGCGGATGCGGAGGGCGCGACGGTGGCGGCCGTCTGCGTTGCCGTTGCGACCGACGCGACAGCAGTTTCGAGATCGACCGGTGGTGGGGCGTCGTCACGGAGCAAGAAGTACCAGCCACCGAAGGCAATGACAGCAACGAGCGCGACGGCGATACCGAGCGTAGGGAGTCGATTCGCTGGCAAGAGTGGCCTCCGGTGGTTCGGAAAGTAATCCACGGAGGGTATGCAGACTGTCCTAAGGAAGTACTAAAGCTCAAGCTTGATGCCTGACTATCTGTTGCTCGTCCCGACGACGCTCCCGATCGCGCGTTGCCAGCCATCGAGCAGGTCGGCGCGCCTCGAGGAGTCCATGGCGGGCTCGAAGCGACGGTCGAGTTGCCAGCGGGCGCCGAGATCTTCGATGGAGTCGAGGAGGCCGGACTGGAGGGCAGCCAGGTAGGCGGCACCGAGGGCGGTGGTTTCGGTGACCGTGGGGCGCTCGACCGGGACGCCGAGGATGTCAGCGAGGAACTGTGTCAGCCAGTTATTGGCGACCATCCCGCCATCAACGCGAAGCGTTGCGATCGGGGAACCGGCATCGGCGGCCATCGCGACGGCGAGATCATGGGTCTGGTAGGCGACGGCTTCGAGGGCGGCACGGGCGAAGTGGGCGGCGCCGCTGTCGCGGGTCAGGCCGACGACGGCTCCTCGGGCGTTGGGGTCCCAGTGTGGGGCACCAAGGCCGACGAACGCGGGGACGAGGTAGACCCCACCGTTGTCATCGAGGCCGCTGGCGAGCGCCTCGGTTTCGGCCGCGCTGTCGATGA
>JABIST010000372.1 GCA_018700215.1 Dehalococcoidia bacterium
GCCAATTGGCCCGCCCGTTTGGTGTCGAGCACTCTTCGGACGGGAGCTAGTACTGTCCGCGGTTCGGACCATCGGCGGCTTCGGGCTCGGTGCCGGCGACGGCGCGCTCGTGAGGAGCGGACTCGTAGGCGCCACGGAAGTCGCGGAACGGTCCGTCGCGCCACTCAAGGGCGCCCTTGAGGCCGTCCTCGGCAACGTGGCGGCCCCACTCGGAAGCGGCGGGTCGCAGGGCGCTGAGCCCCTGGATTTCGGTGCCGGAGGCGAGACCTTCGCGGAAGCCCATGCTTTCGTACTGCCGGTTCACGGCGCGCTTGGAGTACATCAACATCTCGTTGTCGATGTGGGCCATGCGGCGCGCGAACTTGTCGGTGAAGTCGCCAAGCTGGTCACCTGGCACGGCGTAGTTCGCCCAACCGAGGCGGGCCATCTCCGTGCCGGAAATGGAGTCACCGACGTAGGCGAACTCCCGGGCCTTGGCCGGCGGTAGGTGCCATGGGGTCCACATCATGTCCATCGTGGTCATGGCGCGGACCGGTGGGTAGCCGATCTGAGCATCGTCCGCGACGATTCGGAAGTCGCAGATCGAGGCGAGTTCGGTGCCGCCAGCGAGGCAGTGGCCGTGGACCTGGGCGACCACGGGCTTGGCCAGCTCCCAGATGGTCATGTTGGTCATGACCACGTGACGGGCCCACTGCTGTTGTCCGGGGTGCGTGGTCCCTGTCTCCGGCAGCAGCGATCGAGGGTTGACGAGATCGACTTCGCCGGCGGCGCGGGCGGGAGTCAGGTCATAGCCAGCGGAGAAGGAGCGTCCCGCGCCGCGGAGGACGATCACGCCGATCTCGTCGTCGTGCTCAGCCTCGCGCATTGCGTCCATCACTTCGCCGCGGAGGTTATTGCTGAGGGCGTTCAGCTTCTCCGGGCGGTTGAGGGTGATGTAGGCCAGGCGGCCATCGGTTTCGTAGATGATGTCGCGGTAGTTCATGCGATCCTCCTCGGATTCGTTCACCTGTGTTTTACCCGACGACCATGGGCACCGTCATCTCACGAGCGGAGAGGCCGGAGTGGTGTGAGTGCTGTCGTATGAACCGGTCCTCGTCGAATCCGCCGGTGTAACGGAAGACCGAGGCATCGAGGGCGATTGCGGTGTAGTCGCCGACACGCCGACGCGTCTCTTCCGAGAGCGGGTCGGGGCCGAGTAGCCGGAGTTGATCTAGCTGGTCAGTGGTGATGAGGACGAGGTGTTCGCCGAAGCGGCTGCGGAATTCGTCTTCGAACGCTTCGGCCTTGCCGCTGCTGACGTGAAAGAAGGAGATGCGCATGTCTCCCGAGGGCGCACTGCGCAGGTAATCGCAGAGCGGGTCGTCCGCGGCGAGCGGGATCTTGGCGCCAGCATCCACGTGGCCATGGTCTGCGGTGAGCACGATGCGCGAGGAGCTGCCCTGGAGCTGTTTCGCAAGTGAGGCGACGGCGCGGTCGAGTTCCAGCAGGGCGTTGCGTACTTGCGAGGATTGGCAGCCGTGCTCATGGGCCTGGTGATCGACGTTGGGGACGTACCAGTAGGTGTGGGTGGGGCGGGCGGCGCCGCGGATGCGACGGGCGATGCTGCTCACTGCCTGACTCAGGTTGTCGTACGGGATGCGTTCCGCGTGACCGCCGAGGTAGGTGGAGTAGGCCGAATCGATGATGGCGCGTGGCTGGAAGAGTGCGGCATCGCGGGTCATTCGTTGCATCAGCGGCGGCAGCGGGATGGCGTCGGCGACGGTCAGATCGGTGGACGTGTCGAGCCGAGCGCCGTCACTCAATCGCAGGAAGGGCAGGACCACGATCGGTTCGCCGAGCTGCGGCAGATAATTCCACCAGCCGGTCACGGCGTGCGTGCCCGGCCACTGGCCGGTCGCCAGCGAGGTGATCGCGGCGCTGGTGGTGGGCGGGTAGACGCTGCGGATCGGCTGCACCAGGTGCTGCGCCAGCCAGCTCTCCGCGCCGAGTTCATCCTCGATGAAGTGCGTGCCGAGCCCATCCGCCAGCACAAACACGAGGTGCTCTGGCTGCCCGATCATGGCGCTCATCGCCTCGCTGTTCGGCGAGCGCTCGAGGTGATCGACACCAGCGAGGGCGGCGACGGCGCGGACGAGATCGATGAAGTTGGGGTCGGCGGCATCCGGGCGGAGCAGGGCACCGGATTCGAATGCTTCGAGGAGTCGATCCAGATCGCTCATGCTGTGCCGTTCTCCTGCGCGCACGGTAACGGATCGGAGGGGACTCTCACTAGCGTCTGTCTCGCTGAGTGGGTTACCGGGA
>JABIST010000267.1 GCA_018700215.1 Dehalococcoidia bacterium
GACGCTCATCATCCGCTTTCACATCACGGAGGTAACGCTGAAAAGATCGAGAAACTAATTCGAGTGAATGCATATCATACCGAGATGTTCGCGTATTTCCTTGACCGAATGAGGAATACGAATGATGGGGACGGTTCTTTGTTAGATAACTCGATGATGCTATACAGCAGTGGAATGAGTGACGGGAATGGTCACAACCACCATAATCTTCCGACGATGCTTGTCGGTGGTGGCAGCGGCGTATCGAGCTGGTGCGTGGTGCGCGACGGTCTTGGGAGTTCGTCCAAGATCTGGGGAGTGCAGTCGGCGCAGGCGCCTGCAGCTTACGAGTCGTGGCGCGAGGGCTCGGTGGTGACGAGGCCGAATCTGACGATGGCCGAAGGACTGGCAACCGGTGCGGGCTTCGAGCTGCCCTTGTCGATCATGCGCGAGTCGCTGGACGAATTTGTGTTGGTCGATGACGACGCGATCGGCGACGCCGTGGTGACGATGCTTGAGCATCAGCACCTGCTGCTCGAGCCAGCCGGTGCATCGACGCTAGCCGCGGCGCTGGGGAATCGGGAGCGAATTGCTGGTCGCAAGGTTGTGCTGGTCTGCTCCGGAGCGAACATCACGCGGGCGCAGCTTCAGTCACTGCTGGACTCGCGGTAGGCGGGCAGCACGGGCTAGGGGAGGACGATCTCGCTCTCACCTCGAGATTCGCCATCGACGAAGAGCTCGAAGTGCCAGGTCCCGGCTTCGACCGGGGCCGGCCCGGTGTAACCGACCCAGGAGCGACCGGAGCCTCCTGCAAGCCAGGTCACCTCGTTCGACTGGTACTTCAGCGCACCGTCGTAGAACACCACCCAGCGGACGTTGCGAACGACTTCCATCCCTGAGTAATCGAAGAACATCAAGAGTTGATCGGCTCCGGCGACGGCTGTAGTTAGTTTCGTACCGGTTGCCGTAGCCAGCGCGCCGAACTGGATGTTGCTGATCACCGGTGGTGGCGGCTCGACTCCGACGACGGCAGTGGAGGCTGCACGGAGCATGCCGTCAGTCCAGATTTCGAGGCGCCAGAATCCGTCGGGCAGGCCGAAAGCGGCCGGAACCTCGATGCGGTCCGCCATGATCGTGAAATCGTTACCAGTCCACGCGTAGCTCGAGGAGATCGAGTCCTGCAGGACATCGTTCAGGAACCAGCGCTCCTCCACCAGTGTGTCTTTCGCCAGTCCCTGGACAGCGAATTCGAAGTAGAGCGTCTGTGTCTCGCTGAGGAAGCCGAGCTGGTAGTCCAGCAGGTCCAACTGACTGCCGAGGGTGGTCGCGTTCTCTGCGAATGCCGGACGGCTGACCCATGAATCGTGAGTGACCGGTGGCGCATCGAAGCCGCCTGACGGCTCGGACGCGATCAGCGGAGCGACGAATCCCTCGCCGCTCGGGAGCTGCCGGGCCGCGACGATTAACTGCTCAGCAAGCTCAATCGGGCGGAGCTGCGATACCGGTGAGCTGACGTCGTAGTGCTCCGGCACCAGGATCCCGACCAATGCGCCATCGACGTTGAACGCTGGTCCCCCGGTGGCACCGTAGGAGAGGCGCGCATCCAGTTTGAGTCGGGTGGTGCCCGGCAGACTCGCCTGACCTCGACGTCCGGTGACGGTGCCATCGGTCGCCTGCAATGCCTGCGATTCGACGGCTCTGTTCAACTCGCCGGGGTGGGCGAACAGCCGTAGCTGGTCCTCAGGTTCGATCAGACCAGCATTGCCAAGCTCCACTCCAATGAGGTCGATCTCGCCCACGGATACCGGATCCCCCTGGTACTCCCGGGTGATCCGCAGCACTGCGAGGTCAGTCGTGGCATTCGCCGCCACGAGCAACGCCTCAAACGCGAGGCGTGGAGACCCACCGTTTCCGTCGTTCACACCGATGACGATCGTGGAGTATGCCCGAGCGCCGCTGTCCAGATACGGCTGCACCAGGGAGTACGCCGTCAGGATCAGCCCCTCCTCGCCATCGATGATCACGCCGCTGCCGTCACGAATCGTGCGGATCAGCGTCGTGGTGTCCTGGATGTGGATTTGCACCACAGAGCGGGCTAGCTCGTGATCCTGGATCATCGGTGTTGGCGTGGAGGTCTCGGCTCCGGGTGTCGAGCTGGGTTGGATCAGGATCGGCGTCGCCTCGGTCGCTCCGGCCGCCGGATCGACCGCATCCCCGTCAGGGATCATTTCACTAGCCTGCTCGCACGCCGCGAACAGCACCGTGGCAAGAACGAGAGCGAGAAGCCGTCTGTAATTCATCGGGCGATCAACGTAGCGCGGTCATCTCGTCAGGGAAACCGCAGGCTGCTGATGTGCGTGATTCAGACGAGTGAACGTTATCCACGAGGCAGACCGAGGCCACGTGTGGCGATGATGTTGCGCTGCACCTCTGACGTTCCAGCCGCGATCGTGGACGACACCGTGCTCATGTATTCCTGTCCCACCGCCCCATCCAGCGGGGCGCGCGCCGAGCCTGCGACCAGGCCGCCGTAGAGACCGAACATGTTGATCGCTCGGCGTGCCTGACGCTGCGTCAATTCCGAGTTGAATGCCTTGGACATCGACGCTTCGTAGTTGGGGACGAGCCCGTTTCCCTGCATCCAGCCGACGCGGTAGCCGAATGTGCGACCGACATCGATCTCGATGTGCGTGTCAGCGAAGGCGAGGCGGCTCGGATCGTGGTCGACGATGCGGTGCCCCGTGCCGGCGCTATCGGCCTGGCGCGCGTAGTCGAAGTTGCGATCGAAGGCGCGCTGCACCGCCGCGGCGCGATGCGCGCCCGAGCGCTCGAAATCGAGTGTGGTCGTCGCGGCGTACCAGCCGCGATTCTCGTCGCCGATCATGTTCTTGTGCGGGACGCGCACATCCTCGAAGAATGTCTCGTTGAACCCCTTCGCTCCATGCATCTGCTCGATTGGGCGGATCGCGATGCCGGGTGTCTTCATATCGAGCATGAAGTAGCTGATGCCGCGGTGCTTCGGCGCGTCCGGGTCCGTCCGAGTCAGGATGTGGATCCAGCTTGCGTGCTGGGCACCCGAGGTCCAGATCTTCTGTCCGTTGATCACCCAATCGTCGCCATCGCGCACGGCGCGCGTCTGTAACGAGGCGAGATCCGAGCCCGAGCCTGGCTCTGAGAAGCCCTGACACCAGCGCGACTCACCCGCCGCGATGGGCGGCAGGTGCTCCTGCTTCTGCTCTTCCGTGCCATGCACGATCAGGCACGGGCCGATCATCGATGGCCCCATGCCGCCGGTGGGCGCTTCGTGCAGCGTCGCCTCTTCCCGGAAGATCATCTGCTCAACGTGTGTCGCGTCGCGGCCGCCGTACGCCTCCGGCCACGCCATCGTCAGCCAGCCGTGTTCGGCAAGCTGTCGCTCGAACTTGCGGGCGTCGCCCATCGCTCGCTCGCCGGCAGTGCGGTCCCAGTACTGCTCAAGGAACTGCTGAACGCGCCCTCGAAACTCGCGCTCCTCCTCGTTCCAGGAAAAATCCATCGCCATCTCCTCGTCAGTGATCGAATCCGCCCACGGTCTGTTTGCGTGCCGGAAGTTCCGCCCGGGACGCATCGCCGCTGGATTGACGTGACGATACACTTTCGCGGCAACGCGAGGCTGGCGATCGGGAGACGTGATGGATTATCAGGCGATTCTGTTCGACATCGATCATCGGGTGGCCACGATCACCCTCAATCGCCCTGAGCGAATGAACTCGTTCAGCGACGAACTGCTGAGCGAGTGGGCGGACGCGATCGTCCGCTGTCAGGATGACGACGAAGTGCGTGTGGTGGTGGTGACCGGCGCCGGCCGCGCGTTCTGCGCCGGGGCGGACCTCAGAGCAACCGGCGACGCTGATGTGCTGATGCAGGAGTACGGCCCGGGCGAACGCCGCAACTCGCTACGCTACAGCGTGCATCGAGTGCCTCAGGCGCTTGAGTACCTGGACAAGCCGTACATCGCAGCGATCAACGGTGCGGCCGTGGGCGCGGGCATGGACATGGCGTCGATGGCGGACATCAGGATCGCCTCGGACGGGGCTCGTTTCGGCATGTCCTACGTCAACGTCGCACTGATCCCCGGTGACGGCGGCGCCTGGCTGCTGCCGCGGCTTGTTGGCAAGCAGAAGGCCTTCGAGCTGATCTGGAGCGGCGAGCTGTTCAACGCCGAGGCGGCCCTGGAAATGGGCTACGTGATGAAGGTGGTGCCGCACGACGCCCTGATGGAAGAAACCATGGCGTACGCGCAGAAGCTGGCAGCCGGGCCCCCGGTGGCGATTCAGCTCGCGAAGCAGTTGATCAAGCGGAGCGAGAATCTCTCATTCGTCGAGGGCTTGAACGCGGCGCAGCACGCAATGACGATCGTGCAGTCGACCGAGGATGCGAAGGAAGGCCCGGCCGCATTCCGCGAGAAGCGCTCGCCGAACTTCACCGGCCACTAGGGCGGGATTCGCGGTCGCGACGTGCCGGGTGCCCGCGGGAGTGGAGGATTAGCACCTCCTTCACACTTCGGAGATGGAGTGTTCACCGCATGCCCGCATGCTGGTCTGGTGACGATCTAACCGAGGGAGACCAGCGATGGGTACAGGCGTGAAGGCGAGCGGGCTGTCATTGCTTGTCGTCGTTTCGATGGTGATCGGTGGGCTAATCACGGCGCAGGTGGTCGATGACGGCCCGGGCGCGGTACCGACGGCAACCGCAAGCCCCGAAGTAGCCGCCACCTCGCAGCCTGTGTCGCAGACGGCGTCGGATGTCGGTGTTCCGGTCGGCCCGTCGCTTTCGGCGTTCCCTGACCTGCCCTCGCTGATCGAGGCGGTGCAGGATTCAGTGGTTGTCGTCGAACTCGATAGCGGCAGCGAGAACGGGGGAGGTGAGGGTAGCGGGTTCGTGCTCGATACAGACGGGCACATCCTGACCAACTTCCACGTCGTTGATGGTGCGAGCCAGATCGTCGTTCGCTTGCTCGATGGCAGCACCGCGGAAGCCACCGTCATTGGCTCCGATCCCAGCAGTGACCTCGCGGTTATTCGCGCACCGTTCGATCCCGACAAGCTACAGCCGGTCACGTTTGGCGATTCCGACGCTGTGCGAGTCGGAAGCTCCGTCTTCGCGGTCGGGAACCCGTTCGCAAAGAATTTCTCTGTGACTTCTGGAATCGTCTCGGCCGTTGGCCGAAACACGGAGTCCAGTTTCACGCGGCGGCAGATTCTCAACGTCATCCAGACGGATGCGTCACTCAATCCAGGAAACTCCGGCGGCCCACTGTTCAACGACGCCGGGGAGGTGATCGGTATCAACAGCTCCATCACCGGACCGGCAGGCTTCCGTGGCAGTGTTGGCCTGGGTTTCGCCGTTCCATCGAACACAGCGCTGCGCTTCCTCCCCTCGATGCTCGCCGGGCAGGAGGTACTTCACCCCCAGCTTGGCGTCAGCGGCCAATCGCTGGATGAGATCAGCGCCGCGCAGTACGGCCTTGATGTCGTTCGTGGCTACCTGGTGAGGACAGCCAATGGGGCGGCGCTTGCGGCGGGCGTGCAGCCAGGGGACGTGATCACCTCGATTGGTGACCGAACGATCGGCAGCTTCGAAGATCTCGCAGCACAGATCGATAGCTACGATGTCGGCACTGAAATCAGCCTGACGGTTGTTCGTGATGGCGCTGAATTGCAGATTGCCGCCACGCTGCAGGTCTGGCACGACTAGCGAGCCGGGCCTCACCCCTCAGACGGTGGCAGCTCCAGCGCTCGCCCGGCGGCCAGTAGCCACGCCCGATCCGCCCGAGACGCAACGTATTGATTCGCACGCCCCAGCAGATCTCGATAGGCCCGTCCGAGCGCCGAGGGTGGGACGACGCCAGAGCCGACCTCGTTGCTAACGATAATCGTGTCCGCGTCGCGGCTGCCGGCGAGATTCAGCAGCTCCTCGAGTTCGTCGACCAGTTCCTGTTCCAGCGCGGCAATCGCATCGGGTTCTGGCGTCTCGCCCAGCGGTAGCAGCCGATTCGAGACCCATAGCGACAGGCAGTCGATTAGCACGCAGCGCTCGGCTGGTAGCTGGCCGTACGTTGCGGCGAGTGCGCGTGGCGCCTCCACGGTCACCCATTCTTCGGGTCGCTGGCCCTGGTGGCGGGCGACCCGTACGCGCATCTCCTCGTCGAGCGGTTCGAGCGTGGCCAGATAGCTGACCGGGTGCGGCTGCCGCGCAGCCAGCCGTTCGGCGTACGAACTCTTGCCGCTGCGAGCGCCGCCGGTGACGAAGAAAAGCTGTCCCATTGGAATCCGCTTCTAGCTGAGCAACGTGGGGTCGAGCCAGTCTCGCTGCTGCGCCACCAGCAGGGCGAGCCATGCCACCGCCTGCGAGACCTCGATCGCCGCGCCGAACACGTCGCCAGTGACCCCACCGAAGAGCCGCGCGGCGGCGCCAGCGACGATCAAGGCCGCAATCAGAGTCGCCAGCAGCACCAGCGGACCTCCCGCGCCGAAGAGCAGCACGGAGGCAACGAGCGTGATCAAGGTCGAAAGTGGCGCCGCAATTGGAGCCAGACCCTCGCGGATCGTCTGGCCAAGGCCGTCCGGCCGCGCCGGTCCGAATGCCAGCGCTACGGGTACCACCGTCCAGCGTGCCAGTGCTGGGGCCAGCAGCAATGCACCTGAGCGAATCGGATCCTCTAGCGACACGAGTGCGCTCCACTCAACCAGGAGCACCAGCACCACCGCCATGACGCCAGCGGGCCCAATATCCCCGGTGCGCATCACTTCAAGGCGCCTCGATTGTTCGCCCTGCACGGCCATGCCATCCGCCGTGTCGGCAACGCCATCAAGGTGTAGTCCGCCGGAGAGCAGCGCGAGCGCGGTGACTAGCAGCGCCGCCACTGGCGCCGCCGGGAGCAGTTCGGACAGTCCGCGGTCCAGTGCGAGCAGTAGGCCGCCGATCAGCAGGCCAATCGCGGGGTACCAGCCGAGCGCCTGCGCAAACGTCCGCGTGTCGTGCTGCTGTACTCGCCGCAACCGCAACGGCGTGAGGAATTCTAGGGCGATCGGCAATCCCGCCAGCTGTCGAGCCAGCACGTTCAACGCTCTGGCTCGACGACCTGGTCCGAGTCCGTGACGCCTGCCTCGGAGAATGTCGCCATCTCATCCAGCAGACGACAGGCTGCAACACAGAGCGTGATACCCAGCGCCGAGCCGCTGCCCTCGCCGAGCCGCAGTCCAAGGTCCAGCAGCGGCTCCAGCTCCAGTGCCTCAAGCGTCGCCTGGTGGCCCGGCTCCGTGGAGCGGTGCGAAGCGATCAGGTAATCACGTACTTGCGGTTCGATTGCGACGGCGACGAGCGCCGCAGCGCCGGAGATGAGCCCATCCATCACCGCGGGCACTCGCCGGCTCGACGCGCCCAGATAGACACCGGCCAGTACGCCGATCTCGAATCCACCAACCGACGCCAGCAGTCCGATGCCGTCTTGCGGATCGGGCTGGTTGATGGACAGTGCGGTTTCAATTGCGCGCACCTTGGTCGCATGCGCCTCGTCATCCACGCCGGTACCTCGGCCGGTCACACTCGCCGGCGGGCGTCCCGTGACGGTGGCGACGATCGCGGCTGCGGAAGTTGTGTTGCCGATCCCCATTTCGCCGCAGGCGACGATGTCGACGCCGGGGCTGGTCAGCTCCTCCTCGAACAAGCGAATACCAGCGGCAACGGCACGCTCGGCGGTCTCGCGTGACATCGCAGGTCCCTCGGTGATGTCGGCGGTGCCGGAGCCCAGCTGGAGCTTCAGTAGCTCGGGGACATCGGCCGTGGGCGACGCGACACCGGCATCGACCACACGGACGCGTGCATCGGCGTGACGGGCGAGGACGTTGATCGCGGCGCCACCGCTGAGGAAGTTGCCCACCATCTGCCCCGTGACCTCGGCCGGGTAGGCCGATACGCCCCGCTTCGTTACCCC